>CAVJRQ010000088.1:0-12096 GCA_963652075.1 Acutalibacteraceae bacterium | reverse complement strand
TACTTACGTTGCCCGATGAAAGTACTTACGTTGGCTCATGTAAGTACTTACGTTGACAGGTGCAACCGCTTGC
This sequence comes from Acutalibacteraceae bacterium, assembly GCA_963652075.1. GTDB lineage: Bacteria > Bacteroidota > Bacteroidia > Bacteroidales > Bacteroidaceae > Phocaeicola_A. The sequence goes on along the minus strand of CAVJRQ010000088.1, from coordinate 12,023 downwards.
GTTTTTAGGGACGTTCCGTATCGATTGCCTTTCCGTCGAGCCACTGCTGCACGTCGCCTGTCGCTTTGGCGGAGACGGCTGTGGCGTGGACGAAAGGCGCATGCTTGGGGCACATACTGTCGACGGCGACTCCCATCCGGGCGAAAGCCGTGCGGACCCACTGGCTTTCCGGTTGCTTGTTCATGTAGTCCACGGCTTTGTTGTATCCGTTGATGAGGCGTTTGATTTCCTCCTGCTTACTTCCAAGTATAGAGTCGGAGAAGGCGATGACGGTATAGTCGCCGGCATAGTCGGCCGACGAAGCGAGTTCCCTGCACGAGTCTCCAAGTGCGAGAACCGCTTGCGGGTCGGACAACACGGCGGCATCCAGCTGACCGCCCGTCAGCATCTGAAGGCGTGTCCGTGCGTTGCCGATGTTTATCAGGTTGATTTCCTCCGTGGAGAGTTGGATGCGCTGGAGCACCTTGTCGATGAACTGGTGCTCACCGGCGTAGAGCTGAAGGCCGACGGTTTTCTCCTTCAGTTGCCGCAGGCTTGTGAATAGCGAGTCGTTGGGGATGACGAGGAAGTAACCGCTGCTGACGGTGAAGGCAGGGACGATGTCCACCTGTCTCTGTTGCATGCGGTAACTCTCCGCCAACGACAGCAGGATGCCGTCCGTTGTGTGTCGGATGAACGTTGTGTCACGGTCGTATGTGTCGGCCATGGGTACGAACCTCACTTCCAGTTGGAGCGAGTCGTACACGCCGATTTGTTGGGCTACCATGTAGGGGAGAGCCTCTGTGGAGGGAACAAATCCTATTTTCAGGGCGTTGTCGGGTTCTGGCTCGACCTTCTTTTCCGCGGTGCGGCAAGCGGTGGTCAGCAGCAGACCGACGATGGCACACGCTGTAAACAATCTCTTTTTCATCTTCCTTTTGGGTTACTTGTCTTGTTGTTGGTAATGTGAAAATCCGGTTGAGGGTGGGGACTCACCTGCCGGCGGATGATTGACCCGGCGGTTGGTGACAGAAAACGAGACTGCCCCGAACCAGTAACAGTAGAGGCAGTCCCGTCATTATATGAATAAAGATGAATTATCCTTTGATAGCCGCAATGCCCGGCAGTACTTTTCCTTCGATGGCCTCAAGCAGTGCACCACCACCGGTCGACACGTAGGAAACGCCGCTCGCCAAGCCGAACTTGTTGACGCAAGCAACGGAGTCGCCACCGCCAACGAGTGAGAACGCTCCTTCTTTGGTAGCTTTCACGATAGCTTCGCCTACGGCACGTGAGCCGGACGTGAAGTTGTCGAACTCAAACACACCGGTAGGACCGTTCCACAGGATTGTCTTCGAACCCTCGATTACCTTTGCGAACGCTTTCTCTGAGTCGGGGCCGATGTCCAGACCTTCCCATCCGTCGGGGATGTTCTTTGACGGAACAATCTGCGTGTTGGCATCGTTGGAGAACGCGTCGGCAGCCTTTGTATCGGTAGCCAAAACGAGGTTCACGCCTTTCTCCTTGGCTTTCTTGATGATGTCAAGCGCCAAGTCGAGCTTGTCGTCCTCGCAGATGGAGTTGCCGACATTGCCGCCCAAAGCCTTCATGAAGGTGTATGTCATACCGCCGGCCAGAATCAGGTTGTCGACCTTGGTAAGCAGATTCTCGATGATTTCAATCTTGGTGGAAACCTTTGAGCCACCCATGATGGCGGTGAACGGGCGTTTGATGTCGTTCATCACTTTGTCGACGGCCTTCACCTCTTTCTCCATCAGATAGCCGAACATCTTGTGGTCTGCGTCGAAGTAGCTGGCGATGAGTGCCGTAGAAGCGTGGGCGCGGTGAGCCGTACCGAACGCGTCGTTCACGTAGCAGTCAGCGTAAGCGGCCAATACCTTGGTAAACTCTTTCTGGCTTTCCTTCACCGCTTTCTTGGCGGCTGCCTTCTCCTCGTCGCTGGCATCGTCGGCCAAGCCGCGGGGTTTGCCTTCCTCTTCGGCGTAGAAGCGGAGGTTCTCCAGCAACAGTGCTTCGCCCGGTTTCAGAGCGGCAACCTGTGCCTGTGCTTTCTGGCAGTCCTCAGCGAACTGTACATTGACACCCAGCAGTTCGGAAACGTGGGCGAGGATATGTTTCAAAGAGTATTTAGGATCCGGATTCTTCTTGGGACGACCCATGTGGGAAGCGATGATGAGGCTACCGCCGTCTGCCAAGATTTTCTTCAGGGTAGGGAGTGCGGCACGGATACGAGTGTCGTCGGTGATGTTGAAGTTCTCGTCTACGGGCACATTGAAATCAACACGTACAAATGCCTTTTTACCGGCAAAATTGAAGTTGTCAATTGTTTGCATAATTGTTATTGTTTTAGTGTTTATAAATACCTATCGTTTTTCTTTGCGCAAAGTTAGGAAATTATTTGCATTACCTTGCAAACGGAATCCATTTATAAATAGCGTTTTGAGGGTTTATAACCTTATTTTGTATGCTCTTTGCCGACGGCTGTCTCCTTTTTGTAATGTTTGCATAGCATTTGCAAACCGCAGTCCGTGCAGTGTGGCGTGCGCGCGGTGCACGTGTAGCGTCCGTGCAGCAGCAGCCAATGGTGGGCTGTGCCCAGCCATTCGGCTGGGATGTGCCGGGTAAGTTCTTTCTCCACGCTGAGCGGCGTGGTGCAGCGTGCCGTTACCAGTCCGAGGCGGTGGCTCACACGGAAGACGTGCGTGTCGACGGGCATGGCGGCCTTGTGGAAGATAACGGCCTGGATGACGTTGGCGGTCTTCCGTCCCACGCCCGGCAAACGGGTCAGCTGGTTCGTGTCGTCGGGCACTTGGCCGTTGAACTCCTTGACAAGCATCCGTGCCATGTTCACCAGGTGCTTTGCCTTGTTGTTGGGGTACGAAACGCTCTTGACGTATTCGTAGATGGTGTCCGGCTCGGCCGCCGCCAAGGCCTCCGGTGTGGGGTAGTCGTGGAACAGTTGCGGCGTGACGAGGTTTACCCGCTTGTCCGTACATTGCGCGGAGAGGATGACAGCCACCAGCAGTTCAAACGGATTGCGGAAGTCCAGTTCCGACTCCGCCACCGGCATGGCCACCTTGAAGTAGTCGATGACTTGGTTATAAAGCTCTTCTTTTTTCATGTCTACATAAAAAATTCCGGATACCCGGAGAGTTGTTGGCTCCGAATATCCGGAATGGCGTTATTCGGATGTTCCTTTAGTTGGCGGCCTCGAACTCTTTCAGGAAACGGGTGTCGTTCTCCGAGAAGAGGCGCAAATCCTTCACCTGGTACTTCAGGTTGGTGATGCGTTCTACACCCATACCGAGTGCGTAACCGCTATAGACCTTGCTGTCGATGCCGCTGGCTTCCAACACGTTCGGGTCGACCATGCCGCATCCGAGAATCTCCACCCAGCCGGTGCCCTTGCAGAAGGGGCAGCCCTTGCCGCCGCAGATGTTGCAGCTGATGTCCATCTCGGCGGACGGTTCCGTGAACGGGAAGTACGACGGACGCAAACGAATCTTCGTGTCGTTGCCGAACATCTCCTTGGCAAAGAGCAGCAGCACCTGCTTCAGGTCGGTGAAGGAGACGTTCTTGTCGATGTAGAGCCCTTCCACCTGATGGAAGAAGCAGTGCGCACGGTAGCTGATGGCCTCGTTGCGGTACACGCGTCCCGGACAGATGATGCGGATGGGCGGCTGTGTGCCCTCCATCACGCGCACCTGGACGCTGCTGGTGTGCGTACGCAGAATGACGTTTTTCGTAACGTCTTCTTCGTTCGACTCGATGAAGAAGGTGTCCTGCATGTCCCGTGCGGGGTGGTCTGCGGCAAAGTTCAGCTTGGTAAACACGTGGAGGTCGTCTTCCACCTCCGGGCCTTCGGCGATGCTGAATCCCAGTCGGGAGAAAATGTCGATAATCTCGTTCCTCACGATGGAGAGCGGATGGCGCGTACCTAATTTGATGGGGTAGGCCGTACGGGTCAGGTCAAGTCCATCGTTCTGATTGTCCTTGCTGTCAAACGCTTCTTTCAGTGTGGCTATCTTTTCCTGGGCTTTGGTCTTCAGCTCATTCAACTTCATGCCAATCTCTTTCTTGTTCTCGGCCGGAACGTTGCGGAAGTCTGCCATGAGTTCGTTGATGGCTCCCTTCTTGCTGAGATATTTGATACGGAGCGCCTCAAGTGCCTCCGCGTTATCGGCGGTGAGTGTGTCTATCTCTGCCAACAGCTGTTGAATCTTCTCAATCATACTTATTATATTGATATTTATTGTTTTACGTTTCGCAGTTGCCCTTTCCCGAATGCGTTGGAGGAGGACTGTCGCATCCTCCCGGACAGGCTTGAACCACAGATTCGGAACAAAGCGGAGCAAAGGTAGTGATTTAAACCGAATAATGTACCCCATTTCAAATAAAAGAGGTATTTTTGCGCCAATTTTGAGAGATATGAGAACTTTAATCACGTTCGCCCTTTTGGGATTGTGTTGCTGTGCCTGTCAAGTCAGAGGGGACAAGGCGCGGTCGGCTAACCGGCAGGAAGCTGATTCCGTATGGTTGGAATCGGAGGATTCTTTGGCTATGGAAGACTCCGTGGCGGAGACCTCTGTCATTCCGCGGAACGCCGATGAATTGTTTGACGACTTCATCTACAACTACGCCGGCAACGAGAGATTGCAGAAAAAACGTACCGTCTTCCCGTTGCCTTGCCTGATTGACGGCAAACTGCAGTTCGTGCAGGAACAGGAGTGGGAACACGATTCTCTGTTTACCAACGAAGCGTACTATACCTTATTCTATCAGGAAGAGGAAGACATGGACCTGGAGAAAGACGTTTCGCTGGATTCCGTCTCCGTGGAGTGGATTTACTTTGTGGACAATGAAATACGCAAATACAACTTCCATCGCGACCATGGGACTTGGAAGCTGACGGACATCGTGCAGGAACCGACCGTGGAAAAGCCGTACGCTGACTTTCTGCGCTTCTTCCATCAGTTTACCAACGACTCCGTTTTCCAGCGCAGCCGCATCGCTTCGTCTTTGAAGTATGTCTCGCCCGACCCCGACAATGAGTTCGAGATTCTGGAGAGTACCATCGACAAAGACCAGTGGTTCGCTTTCCGTCCCCTGCTGCCCACCACACGGATGACGAACATTGATTACGGACAAAAGTACAGCGCCAAAGCCACGCGCGCCATCATCGACCTGCGCGGAATAGGCAACGGATTCAGCAATACGCTCTATTTTAATAAGGTAGGCGACAACTGGAAGCTGGTTCAGTTTGACGACTTGAGCAACTGACACCATTCCTGTCGCATCGGAGGAACGCCATGATAAACAGTGTAAAAGACTTTTCTTTGTTGGGACACAACACGTTCGGCATGGACGTGAAAGCGAGCCGATGGATTGAGTACCAGTCGGTGGAGGAACTTCAGCAAGTGCTCTCCTCGTTGCAACCGGACTCAAGAATCCTTCACATCGGTGCCGGCAGCAACTTGCTGTTCCTTGGCGACTTCGACGGCACGGTGTTGCACTCACTCATCCGTGGCCAAGAGGTGGTGAAGGAAGACGGCGACCATGTGTGGATTCGCGTAGGAGCCGGCGTGGTGTGGGATGACTTTGTCGACCATTGCGTAGCCAACGGTTGGGGGGGAGCGGAGAACCTTTCCCTCATCCCCGGTGAGGTGGGAGCCAGTGCCGTACAGAACATCGGTGCCTATGGGGTGGAGGTGAAAGACCTCATCGCCACCGTGGAGGCGGTCGACCGACAAGGTTGTCCGCATGTGTTCCGGGTGGACGAATGTGGCTACGGCTACCGGTGGAGTCACTTCAAGGGAGCGTGGAGGGGACAGTACGTCGTGACCCACGTCACCTATCGGTTGGACAAGCATCCGCTCCTTCGTCTGGAATACGGCAACCTCCGTTCCGTATTGCCTGCGGACGGGACGGAAATAACGGTGGCGATGGTGCGCGAGGCGGTGATTGCCGTGCGCCGTGCCAAGCTTCCCGACCCAAAGGATTTGGGCAGTGCCGGGAGCTTCTTTATGAATCCCGTGGTGGAACGAAACGTCTATGAGCGGCTGAAGGCTCAATACCCCGATATTCCGCATTATGAGGTGGACGCGTCGCACGTGAAAATTCCGGCCGGGTGGATGATAGACCGTTGCGGATGGAAGGGAAAGACGATGGGACGTGCTGGCGTGTACGCCGCGCAGGCGTTGGTACTCGTCAACCTGGGCGGAGCCACCGGGCAGGAAGTGCTGCGGTTGGCGGAGGCCGTGGTGCAGTCCGTCCGTGAGAAGTTCGGCATAGAAATCCGTCCGGAAGTAAACATGATAGGAAACGAACAGGCCATCGGAAAGTAGCCGTGGCATCGTTCGACAAACGAGAATAGAAGACAATGAAAATACATGTTTTGGGAAGCGGAACGTCTACGGGCGTTCCTGAGATAGGATGCCGTTGTGCGGTCTGCACCTCGACGGACAGCAGAGACCGTCGGTTGCGCGCCTCGTCCCTCTTCGACACGGGGACGGAACGTATCCTGGTTGATTGCGGTCCGGACTTCCGTCAGCAGATTATGCGCGAGGAGTTCGCGAAGATTGATGCCGTGCTCATTACCCACGAACATTACGACCACGTTGGCGGCCTCGACGACCTGCGGCCTTTCAGCCGTTTTGGCGATGTTCCGCTCTATGCCGAGGCGCACACGGCAGATAGGCTTCGCATCCAGATGCCTTACTGCTTCGCCGAGAACAAATACCCCGGCGTGCCAAATGTGACGCTCACCGACATCCGTCCCCACGAAACGTTCCGCATTGGCAACGCTACGGTGACCCCGTTGCGTGTGATGCACGGGCCGTTGCCGATACTGGGCTACCGCATCAACAACGTCGGCTACATCACCGACATGAAGACGATGCCCGATGAGGAACTCGCTTATCTGCGAAACCTCGACTGCCTGTTTGTCAACGCACTGCGTTTCAAGGAACACTGGACCCATATGTCCCTCGACGAGGCTTTGGCTTTCGTAGCCAAAGTGGGGGCAAGGGAGACCTACCTCATCCACATGAGTCACCACATCGGACTCCATGCCGAGACGGAACTCCGGCTTCCTCCCCATGTCCACCTAACCTACGACGGACTGGTGGTGGAGGCGTAGCGCATCATCGGGTTCGCTGCTTAAAAATACCTTTCCGAACAAAAACGAATCTTAATAAAAGAAGCCTTGGAAGAAGCTATTTATTAATAGATGTTATATAGCATGCTTTTTTTCTTTGAATTGTTTGGTAGAAGTCGAAAGGTGCGTACATTTGCAATGTGTTTTTCATAGTATTAGATTTAAGGTTAACAAAGGTTGGGTCAAGGCGTTGACCCTTTTTTTATGCCCATACTTTTGGGTGTCAATGGATACCGATGGGGGTGTCCGTGAAAAAGAACCGGCTCAAACGGGAGTGGTTTGATTCTCCTCGTTTGAGCCGAAAACCCGTTTTATTACAGCTATGTTATCGTTCTGACGAACGTTTCGGGCTTTGTTCTTTACCTGTTTTTATTCGTTTGCAGGAGCCAACTCAATGGTGAAGTGACGCATGATGGGCAGCTCTTTCGTGATTTTGTATCCGTGTGTGATTTGTTCACGACGGTCATACACGTTCTTCAGCGCTGCGGCAATCACGTCCATATGGTTGTTGGTGTAGGTGCGTCGCGGAATAGCCAGACGCAGCAACTCCAAGGTCGGATAGCGGTTCTCGCGTGTAACGGGGTCGCGGTCCGCCAGGATGGCACCAATCTCCACTCCACGAATTCCCGCTTCCAAATAAAGCTCAATGCCTAATGTCTGTGCCTGGAACTCTTCCTTGGGCACGTGCGTCAGCACCTTCTTCGCGTCCACGAAGATGGCGTGTCCGCCAGCCGGGCGCTGGTAAGGAATGCCGTACTCGTCCAGTTTGGAGGCTAAGTAAGCCACCTGTTTGATGCGGGTCTCCAGATACTCAAACTCCGTTCCTTCGTCCAGCCCCTGTGCCAAAGCGCTCATGTCGCGTCCGGACATTCCGCCGTAGGTGATGAATCCCTCGTTCATCACGCAGAACATCTGGCACTTGCGCCACAACTCCTCGTCCTTGAAAGCGATGAATCCACCCATGTTCACGATGGCATCCTTCTTGCTCGACATGGTGGCAATGTCGGCGTACGAGAATATCTCTTTCACGATTTCCTTGATGCTCTTGTCGGCATAGCCTGCCTCGCGCGTCTTGATGAAATAGGCGTTCTCGGCAAAACGGGCGGAGTCAATCTGCAATTTCACTCCGTACTTCTTGCACAGTGCGCTGATGCCGCGGATGTTTTCCATAGACACGGGCTGTCCGCCTGCCGTGTTGTTGGTGATGGTGAGCACCACCATAGGAATCTGTGAGGCCGGATATTTTTTCATCACCTCTTCCAACTTCTGCAAGTCCATGTTTCCCTTGAACGGCAGTTCCAACTGCGTGTCGCCGGCTTCGGCGATGGTGCAGTCTACCGCCACGGCCTTGCGGAACTCAATGTGTCCCTTGGTGGTGTCGAAGTGTGAGTTGCCCGGCACGATGTCTCCCGCTTTCAGCAACGACGAATAGAGCACGTTCTCTGCCGCGCGGCCTTGGTGTGCGGGCAGGAAATAGTCGAAACCGAGCACCTCCTTGATGGCGCTCTTCATCTCGAAGTAGGAACGTGCGCCCGCGTAACTCTCGTCGCCTGTCATCATCGCAGCCCATTGTTTGTCGCTCATGGCACCCGTGCCCGAGTCGGTCAGCAGGTCGATGAACACTTGGTCGCTACGCAGATTGAACAGGTTGTAGTGCGCTTCCTTTATCCAGGCTTCGCGCTCTTCACGTGTACTCTTGTGGATGTTCTCCACCATTTTGATTTTGTACGATTCAGCGAATGGTAATTCCATATTAGATGATATTTATAAGGTTTAGTAAAAAGGGATTCATCGGAAGCCGTCAATGCAACGATACCCATTGCCGCGTTTGTCTATGGCGGTCAACGATTATCTCTGTAACGAACGGTTGATAAAATAGAATAGGGGAGGGTAGGAACCTGTCCCGGACGGGCGGTTCACCTACCTCTGTCAGGAAAGGAATTCGTCTCGCTTCTTGATGTTCACAAAGCGGAGGCTAAATGCGGATATGTGACTTCCTTGTGTCATGATGCCACAAAGGAAGCGTAATTTTCCTTATTCTCCAAATAAAAAGCAGAAAAAAATCTCATGCTTTTGCACGGCTCTTTCATTTAAAAATGCTTTGAAATTTCAAAGGCTGTGATTAATAACCCGTTAGCGGCCATTGGTATCATTATTATAATCTTGACTTGCGTGTTTAATGATATACTTGCGTAGATTTCTTATTACCAGACAGTTAAGACGCTAAAGTTAAATGAAAGAGCCGTGTGACCTGCGTAGGTTAAAATAATACAAGATGTTTGGCGGTATGAAAGGAAAAATGTATCTTTACATCCAATATTGCATATATAAAAAGGAGAAGATTATGGCATTGGAAATAAGAAGTATTCCTGTATTGACAGGTGAGACGGCAGAGCGGTTTGTGCGTGAGGCTGAGGAGAACGAACGCAATCCACAAAGGAGGAAATTAGTTTTCTCCTTTGAGGATATAGACCGTATAATGGAACGTTCACGTAAATATATGAAAGAACATGGAGGAAAAGGGCCTTTTGCGAAATAGTTGCGGTGGTTTTCCTTATCCTATAACGACACAGGGTGAGTTGGAAACTTTCAGCTGCGGAGATGACGACCTCGACAATTTCTTTCACGAAGACGCTTACCTCTATTCGGAACAGTTGCTGGGGAAGACTTATTATTTCTCAACAACAGGTGAAGACAAAAAGATAGTTTGTGCTTTTACGTTGGCCAACGACAGTATCAAGGCTGCATTGATTCCCTATTCTTCAAGAAACAAGATTCAAAGAAAGATTCCGAATTCCAAGAGGACAAGAAGTTATCCTGCCATATTGATTGGTAGACTTGGAGTGGCAAAGGAATTTCAAGGAAGCTCTTATTCTGTAGGCTCTCAAGTCATAGAATACATCGCTTCGTGGTTTATCCATCCCGACAACAAGACTGGTTGCCGCTTCATTGTAGTAGATGCCTACAACAGGGATAATGTGCTGCACTTTTATGGGAAAAATGGTTATAAATGTATTGGCGTACCCTAAGTGGCGCATGGGACAACACGAAAAGTAAATTGTTGTCAAGAAGGAAGAAAACAACCTTATGGTTGCTGATTTCGGTTGCAAAACATTATCTTTGTGATTAAATTACAAAAAGACATACGATGGACAACGGGTGATTTGCATCCGACTTGGAAAAATCGGACATGGCTTAAAATACGCAAGCCACTTACTCGCATCAAGGATAAATAGAGAAACATCATTAGAACTTTCAATTGGAAATAAAATAGACGGCAATGAAAAAAGACCAAGAAATAGGCTATGTATACATCTTGACTAATCCTAGTTTTCGCGAAGATTGGGTAAAAATAGGCAAGAGTTCTCGTCCCGTAGATATTCGTTCAAAAGAATTGGACAACACGGCGGTTCCCCTGCCTTTTGAGATATTCGCAACAATGGAAACAGTGAAATTCAATGAGGTTGAGAAACTTGTGCATAAGACCATCGATCGTCTTACGGATTTGCGCATCCGGCAAAACCGTGAGTTTTTCAATGTTCCACCTATGGTGGCTTTGGATATATTTAAGGATATTGCCCAAACCATAGATGATGCTGTTGTTACCATTTACAGGAACAACGAGCCAATCAAAGAAGAAGTGGAACATATTATTACAAAGCGTGTAGTAAAACGAAAGAATTTCAGGTTCAGTATGGCAGGTATTTCTATAGGTGAGATTTTGACATTTGACCCCACAAAAATCCAGGTAAAGGTGGCTAGTGACAATACCATTGAATACCAAGGACGCATTTATAAACTATCTCCATTTGTCGGAACTTTTATGCCGAAAGAGCAACAAAACAATTCTGGAGCATATCAAGGGCCAAAATACTTTTCATTGAACGGGAAAACGTTAAGCGACCTACGACATGAGAAAGAATTGGAAGATGGTTGTGAATCAGAGTATTTAGACAACGAAGAAAACAACGACATAGAATAATGAGTGAAGAACTACGACAGAAACTCCGTGACAAACATTGGGAAGTCACTGACAAACTGCGTGGAAGTCTGTCTCCTTGACTCCTTGCGGGAGGTTGACGATAACGACTACAACCTCAACATTTCCCGTTATGTTGACACCTTCGAGGAAGAGATTCTATCGACATCCACGCCGTGATGAAGGAAATCAAGGAACAGGAAGTCAAACGTGCCAACCTTGACAAGAAATCGAGAGGAATTTGAAGGAATTAGGATTGGTAGAATAAACTCTTTGTACCAGCTTGGTACAAAACAAATGAACATCGAATATGGCAGAAAAGAACAACATACGTGTTGTAGCCAATGATAAATTTATAAATTAAAATCAACGATATGAAGAAGTTATTATTATCCATCGGCATGCTGTTCTCTGTCTTGTCTATTGAGGCACAGGGCATCAGCCACATTGAGACGACAAAAACCTGGTACTACATCTACGACCAAAGTGGCAAAAAGATAAAGTCACTCAGCATCGCCATTGGAGAGTTGCAAGGGTTCAGCTCGTCGTTCTTCATCGTGAAAAACGGCTCGTGGTACTATATCTATGACGCAACAGGCAAGAAAACGCAAACCTTGAGCGGGCCGGCCGTCGGGAAAGTGTTGTCCGTAAGCGGCGAGACGTTCACAAGTCAAGTGGGTTCATGGATATACACTTGGAACAAGGATGGAAAGAAAATCCGCACGCGGGCGGCACGTCAATAATACGGCGAAGTCAGTACTCTTCTTCTTCAAGTTTGCCCAATCGCATTACTATCGTTTTATCAGCCAATCTTCCATAGGGGCACGGTGAAAAACGTAAGTACTTACCCAAGCCAACGTAAGTACTTACGTGAGCCATCGTAAGTAC
>CAVJRQ010000087.1:0-5888 GCA_963652075.1 Acutalibacteraceae bacterium | reverse complement strand
TGAAGCATCTTAGTAAAATAACACTATAAGTGTAAAGTAAATTCAGTCATAGTCATCGTGACCTTACGTGTGTCCACGCAAGTACTTACGTTGGCTGATGAAAGTACTTACGATGGCTCACGTAAGTACTTACGTTGACCGATGAAAGTACTTACGTTTCCGTCGTGCCAATCATCCCGAAAAAAGAACCTATACCTCATCGTCAAATGCGGTACTATCTCATTGCCACTTGAGGTACTACCTCGTTTTTTATTGACCCTGCACCGAGATTTGTGACAAGAAATAGTTACTTTTGCCCATGCATCCCCTCATGGGGGATGAAAGTAACTCTAATATCAATAAAACTATTTCTGGATACCATGAAATTAAGCGCATTTACCCTGCTTGCCTGCGCCACACTCTGCGCCACGCAAGCGTTCTGCCAGGAACGGGGAACGGTAGACCTCTCCTCCCGCGACTGGAGCATCACGTTGGACCGCAAGGCCAAGTGGCAAAACGACGAGCTCTATCTGCCTCCGGTGGACTTGGCGAAACTCCCCGTCAACCTGCCTACAGGCGGTTGGCAGCTGCTCGACTCGCCGGACAAGACCGGCGTGAACCTGCCGGCTACCGTGGAGGAGCATCTTTGGGGATGGAACGGACAAACGTTCGGTGTGACGGGCAACTACACGGGTGTCTCCTGGTTTGAGACGAAAGTGGACGTACCCGCCGAATGGAACGGACGACGCATCGTGATGAACGTAGGGGCCGTTCGCTTCCGGGCGGAGATTTTCGTGAATCACCGGTTGGCAGGTTACGACTTGGTCAACAGCACGCCGTTCACCGTCGACATCACGCCCTACGTCGAGCCGGGAAAGACAAACGACATTGCCTTCCGCATCACCGACCCTAACGGCAACTTCAACTGGAAGGACTCGCAGGTCTACACTTGGGGCGACTACCGCACCAATCCCTCACACGGTTTTGGCGGCATCACGGGCAAGGTAAGCCTACAGGCTACGGACAAGCTCTACGTGCAGAACGTCTTCGTCAAGAACACGCCCCGTCCGCGCACCGTGGAGTTGGAGATTACCGCCGCCAACGAGACGGGGGCTACACAGACCGCCAAAGAGCTCCGCATCGAAATCCGCGAACACGCCACAGGCAACGTAGTCTATCAGAAGAGCATGAAATGGAACGACCTGCAGCCGGGCGAGAACAAACGGAATCTCTCCATTACCGTGCCCCAAGCGAAACTGTGGGATGTGAACAACCCCAACCTCTATGACCTGCAACTCACCTTGGACAACGACCGGCTGACGGAGCGTTTCGGATTCCGTTGGTTCGAGGTGAAGGACATCAAAGGCGACCGTCAGTTCTTCCTCAACGGCAAGCGCATGGTGCTGCGTACCGCCATCTCGTGGAGCTTCTGGCCCTACAACGGCATCACGCCTTCCGACTCGCTGGCCAAGAAACAGATTCTTGCCGCCAAGTCATTGGGACTGAACATGCTCAACTTCCACCGCACCATCGGCCAGCCCAACGTGCTCGACTATGCCGATGAGCTGGGACTGCTCTATTTCGAAGAACCGGGCGGCAACCAGTACCCCGTCCAGCATTTCAATGACAACGACAAGCAGAGCCGCTTCTACTTCGGCTACCGCAACGAGAAGGTGACCCGTATGGTGAAGCGCGACCGCAACCACCCGTCGCTCATCATCTACAACCTGCACAACGAACGGGGTGCCGACCCGCAGGCCGAGGACTACCGACAGATGCGCATGGCCCATCAGCTGGACCCCACACGCATCCTCACCTACAACTCGTGCAACGGCAACAACCCGCTCAACGAGCCTAACGCGCACTTCAAGCTCCACCTGATGCCCAACGACACCACGTTCTACGCCTATGGCTGGTACGACCGCCATCATGCCGGAGGCCCCGGTTGCTATCATGACAACCTCTATTTAGGCAAGGACAATTACCCGCGCTACTCCAACCACAAGGACGAAATCATCTACTGGGGCGAGGACGGTGCCATCGGTACTCCTCCGCGCCTGCAACTGATTCGCGAGGAGCTGCTCAAGTCGGGCAAACCCAACAACTGGGAGGCCGACGACTACCTGAAGTGGTACGATGTCTACGACCGCTACCTCAAGGAGAACGGGTTCAGCACGGCATTCCCCACAGTGGACCATCTGACGCGCGCCATGGGCAATGTGGCCTTCTACTACCAAGGGCGCATGATAGAGAACGTGCGCATCAGCAACACGGTGGACGCTTACGCCATCAATGGCTGGGAAAGCATGAAGTTGGAGAACCACTCCGGTATGGTGGACAACTTCCGCAACACGAAAGGCGACCCGGAGGTGCTGGCTTACTACAACCAATCGCTCTATCTGGCCGTGAAGATGAACCGCAAGGTGATGCAGGTGGGCGACACCACCTACGTGGATACCTACATCGTGAACGAAAAGAACCTGAAAGGAAGTTTCACGCTGCAACTGAAGGCCGTGGACGAACAGGGACAGACCGTGGCCACGCATAAGGAGCGCGTCCATGTGAAAGGCGGCAATGACTATGGCCAATGCCTGCAGGCCCGTTGGGCGTTCGCCCCACAAAGCAAGGGATATACGCGCATCGAGGCTTCGTTGCTCAGAGGCGGTGCCGAGGCAGCCAAGGGTGAGGAGAAGCTCTTCGCCGTGCAGCTGAGCACCGAAGGCGTCTGTACCAACGGCATGGTGGCCGATACCACCGGCACGCTAAACCGCTTCTTGAGCGGTGCCGGACTGCAACTGCCCGCCTACAAAGGAGGTACTCCGAAGGGTGATTACCTGTTGGTGGGGGCTTACGAGCCCACACAATTCGGCAGCGGCATCAACGACATCCTGGAGTGGGTCTACAAGGGTCATACCCTCATCGTGGTGGACAACCCCGAACGTTGGGCTGACCTGTTGGCGGACAAGGAGGTGCTGGACTACCGCGGTTCAAAGGTGCTCGGCAAATCGTGGTACGGCGGCAACTTCTTCAACCGCAAGCACCCGTTGTTCCAGGACTTGCCCTCCGACGTAGTGTTCAACTGGGAGTACCAGTGCTTCGCTACCTACAACCGCCGTCGCGTCGGATTGCGTTGCTTCAACGGAGAGACCATCGTCGGCTGCGTGTCCGACCACAAGAAGGAGGTATACTCCGCCCTGCAGGTAATCCCCGCAGGCAGCGGTAAGGTCATCATTACCACGCTGGACATCCCGGCTTGCATCCACGACACCAAGGGCTTCTCCTCACCGGTGGACTTGGACGGCATCAACGAGTCGATGAACACCTTCAACACGAAAGGCAAGAACAGCTCCAACGCCGTAGGTCAGCAGTTGTTGCTCAACATGCTGCGCGAGGCCAACCGGTAAACGGATACAAGGAAAGACGATAAGGAGAAGACAAACTCTTCGGTTACATTGCCGAGGAGTTTGTCTTCTCCTTCAATTTTCTACCTTGTTATATCGACGGGAATCCTCGTGAAACAACAACGCAAGTTATTCTCCCTCAATAACCCAGTCCTCTATGTTTCCTTGGGTAGAGTCGAAGTTGATGCCGACCTTGGTGACAGGTTTGCCGGAGAGGGCAAAGCGTTGGCGATAGTCCTTCAGGTTTATTTGCCGCATCACCGTCTGCGCACTCTTGTTCAACTTCAGTTCGAAGAGATAGAGGTCGGTCTTTGTGAGCATCACTATGTCCACTCTGCCTTTTGGAGTGTGTACCTCCACGTCCACCAGATAGTCGGTGAGCAAGGAGAAGATGATGTAGAGCATCTGCTGGTAGTGACCCTCGTAGTTTGTGACGTTGCAGTAGGGCACCGTACCAAGGAAGTCCTGCAGCAGCCCAAGGGCACGCAAAAACTCGAATGAATACCTATTTTTAGGATTATAATCCCAAAAAACTATATGAATTTTGGAATTAGACGCTTCCTTTCGATGAGTTCGTCAATGACCAAATTTTTGTAACGGTCGTTTCGGAAACAGCCGTTACGAAAATCAGCTGCCAATAAACTGGATATATACGCTACAATCTTTTATGTCTATCCATTTGTATTACAGCAAATATTGTATACCTTTGCAAGCACGAGACATCATTTTCGAAACCGCCGTTACGAAAAATGCGCAAAACGGTATAAACGATTATAACATGAAATTCTTTGGAAGACAAGAAGAAATCAGCGAGTTGAGAGCGACAAGAGAGCTATCCTTGAAGTCGGCACGCTTCACCATCGTCACCGGAAGAAGGCGAAGCGGAAAGACATCGTTGTTGATGAAGGCCTATGAGGACGTGGAGGACAAACTCTACCTGTTCGTGGCGAGGAAATCCGAAGCGGAGTTGTGCAAGGACTTTGCGGACGAGCTGATGGAGAAGCTGCACATCCCCCTATTGGGCGAAGTGACACGATTCGCGGACATCTTCAAGTACTTGATGCAACTGGCCAAGGAACGTCCTCTGACAGTCATCATCGATGAGTTTCAGGACTTCAAGCGAATCAACGCCTCCATCTTTTCGGACATGCAGAAGATTTGGGACCTCAACAAGTCCGAATCGCACATCAACCTCGTTGTCTGCGGATCCGTCTACTCCCTTATGAACATCATCTTCAAGAACAACAAAGAACCTCTATACGGCCGTCAGACCGGCGAGATAAGAGTGGAACCCTTCACCCCATCGGTCATCAAGGAAATTCTGTCCACATACAACCCTACCTACACGAATGACGATCTGTTGGCTCTCTACACCTACACAGGCGGAGTGGCGGAATACGTGGAAATGATGATGGACGGAGGCTCGACGGACAAAGAACGAATGACGGAAAAGATGGTAGCGAAGAACTCCTATTTCATTTATGAAGGGAAGAATATGCTGATAGAGGAATTTGGCAAGGACTATGCCCGTTACTTCGATGTCATGCAGCTCATCTCATCGGGCTGCACCACACGTCCGGATATGGAAAACGCGACCAAATCGGAACTGTCGGGGTATCTGTCGAAATTGGAGAACGACTACAACCTCATCTCGCGTTACCAGCCTTTGTTCCAGAAGACCAACCGCAATATACACTATCAGATAGAGGACAACTTCCTGCGTTTTTGGTTTCGTTACATCTACAAGTATTCATACATGATAGAGGTCAACGCCAACCAGAAGCTGAAGTCTATAATCGAGCGGGACTACACCACCTACACGGGTCGCGTGCTCGAAAAGTACTTCAAGGCATCGATGATGGAGCAGCAAAAATACACCCGCATCGCATCGTGGTGGGACAAGAAGGGCGAGAACGAGATAGACATCATTGCCGCCGATGAGATTGAAAGGGAAGTCACCTTTTTTGAAGTAAAACGCCAGGCTGTCAACATTCATTTGGATGTTCTTCGCGAGAAAGCGTCCCGGTTCTTTGAGGCGACAGGCAAGTTCACCCGGTTCAATGTAACGTACAAGGGACTGTCGATGGAAGACATGTAAGTTAGCCGTTACCGCCGCCATGCCTTTTCCCTGCCGGGGGAGTACAGTAGTTTCTTTCTCGTAATCGCCGCAAGGATGCTGCCGACGATTACGTCGAGGGAACGCTCTCTGTCAATGGAAATTCCGCTACATGGAACTGCTATTGGGCAGATGTAGACGGAGAATGGACACATAAAGACGAAACTCACGCTATAATGCATTTACAGAAGCAATAAAGCTTATTATGAGAGGTTAACCTATTCGCTGAATAGTTACTTTTGGGTACATAACATTTATGTTAAGTTAAATTTTTTTGTTTGAAAAGCGGGAGCGTACCTACGTTGATACGCTCTCACCTTAACAGGATAGGGAAATCCCCATTTCATTAAGCCGTACGGCTTGAGAACTTTCCGCAAGGCGAATAAGCCATT
>CAVJRQ010000086.1:0-8440 GCA_963652075.1 Acutalibacteraceae bacterium | reverse complement strand
CCAATTCAATTATGACAAAAACTCAACCACAATATGATGTCCTTATTCCGGTTGCGAAGAAGGACGCATCGTTTGTTAAGAATGTAGTGACCTATATCAATAGGAATCTCATTGGATGTGAGAAAATCTACATCGTTACCAATCAGGAGAACTTTAAGCGTCTTAATGCTCTCACCAGCAGAGAGGCGAACGTCGTGCTCTTGGATGAGAACGCCCTGGTGCCGGAGCTGAGCTTCGGCATCGTGGCGGAGTGTATGAAGAAGAAGGGAGCGGGCGCGGAAGAGCGAGTCGGCTGGTACTTCCAGCAGCTCCTTAAGTATGCTTTCGCTAAGAGCCAGTATGCTAAGGAGTATTACCTTACATGGGATGCCGATACCGTTCCGCTTACTCCTATCTCGTTCTTCGACGGCGAGACCCCTTTGTTCACCAAGAAGATTGAGCATCACAAGCCTTACTTCGTTACGCTCAACCGTCTGCTGGGCTTCGGCAAGCTCGTGGATTTCTCTTTCATAGCTGAGCACATGGTGTTCAAAGTGTCCGTAGTGAAGGAGATGCTGGATGCCATCGTGGCTTATCCTACGTCGGAGGGCAGCAACTGGGTGGAGAAGATTATGTATGCGTGCCATTTCGCTCCAGGCCAGGGCCCATATTTCTCCGAGTTCGAGACGTTCGGCAACTATTGTACGAAGTACCATCCTTCGCTATACCAGACTCGACAGCTCAACTCGTTCCGTGGTGCAGGCATGATAAGGGGTAGACATGTTAACGAGAAACTGTTGAAGCATCTGTCCTTCGACCTGAACATCGCTTCATTTGAGCCACAAGACTCCCCGTTCCCCTATAACGGTTCATGGTTTATGACGAGAGTAAAAAACAAGCTGTTGAGGATAACCAGAAATCTCCTTGGGGGGGGTAAAGTAGAAGCAACGATTATTGAGCTTCTTTGTGCAGAATTTAATAACTATAGTATTTGTGCATAAGGAGGTTTAATATGTCAAAAATCGTTTTTGTATCATTTGCCGATACCCGTTATCGGGCATCTATAGATAGGTTAAAGAAACAGACGGAGGCTTTCGGCTTCGACGAGAGACATTTCTTCTCGGAGAAGGACCTGCCGAAGGACTTCTTCAAGGGGTTCAGCCCCAAGATTTACCGCCGTGGTTATGGCTACTGGACGTGGAAACCGTATGTGGTGAGCCGAGTGCTCAAGACTTTGCAGGAGGGTGATATCCTCGTTTATTCCGACGGCGGCAACGTCTGGAATGACAAGGGCATCAAGCGTTTCCGTGAACTGATAGGTATGCTGTCGGTGGAACAGCCCATACTGGCGTTCCAACAGGAGTTCCTGGAGAAGGACTGGACAAAGATGGACGTGTTCATGCGTTTGTGTCCCGACTCCTTCAAGCAGCACGCCATGACGCTGCAGCTGTGGGGAGGCTCGTTCATCCTAATGAAGAGTCCCATCGCTGACGAATTCGTAGACCAGTGGAACTACATGAGGGAAACGGACATCAATCTGTTTACCGATAAGGTATCTTCCATTCCTAACCTCAATGGTTTCCGTGAGGCACGCCATGACCAAAGCGTCTTCTCGCTATTGGTGAAGCAGCGTCCTCATGTGGAGATATCATGGGCTGAGGTAGAGCCTCTGGACGGCGACTGGACGGGATTCGATAAGTACCCTATACAGGCAAAACGCTCCAAGAGGATACCTATTTGGAAGCGTGGATTCTCGTTCTTCTACCGCAGATGCATAGGCTACTATCTGGTTCTATTCAAGAACTACAAGTTCTTGAATAGAGTAGCTTGGTCTGTAGCCATAGGATACAGCATCATAACTCTTCCAAATCTCATAGGGGGGGGGGGTAAGCGCAATACTCTAACTATTAAGCCGTTGCTATTGTCTAACCATAAAATGTGTGCTTAGACGATGGTGACATTTAGATACATTCTCAGAAAACTCCCCCGTGTGCCGTTTTGGTTGTGGAGAAAGGCGATGGTGCGGGTTAACCGCGCTTGGTTCTCCATTAGGGGAATAAAATACGGCAAGGGGCTGCTAGTTGTGGGGTCGCCACAACTGGCGCTGGAGCCTGATACGTCCGTCTCGCTCGGCGAGGGATGCGTCATTACCAACGGCGGAGTGAATCCGCTTTGCGCTGGACGCAAGACGGTGATATGCTGCCGCAAGGGAGCACAGATAACCATCGGTGACCACTGCGGCTTCTCGTCCACGGTGTTCAACATCCGTAAGTCGCTGACCATCGGCAGCCATGTGCTGGTGGGCGGCAACGTGGTCTTCATGGATTCCGATGCCCATTCGCTGGACTGGCGCATACGTCGTGACAGCCGTTTGGACAGTCAGAACCACACGGACAAGGAGATTGTGGTGGGCGACGATGTGCTCATCGGCATGGACAGCACCGTGCTGAAGGGCGTGCACATCGGTAGCCGCACGGTGATAGGGGCCGGCAGTCTGGTGACGAAGGACATCCCTGCCGACTGCATCGCCGCAGGCAGACCAGCCAAGGTAATCAGGTTCTTTACGGACCAAGCCGCTGTAGGGGGGGGGTAATGAGAGACCTCTCATAGTCAGCTTGTTACGTAGTCGTTCTCTCGCTAAATGCGCTTAAGGGGGGACGGCTATGAGACAGACTACTACATTACGTACCCTCATCCGCAAAACGCTCCACCTCCCTCGCTTCCTCCGCCGTGCGTTCTACGTCCGCTACAACAGGCTGTGCTTGGCGCTGTGCGTCGGGAAAGGGAATCTGGGCAAGGGGGCGAGGATGTTCAACCATGTATATATCGACATTCACCCCCAGTCGCACGTGACGATAGGGGATGACTTCGTCCTTACCTCCGATGACAATATCAACCCACTATGCCGCCACCAGCGCGGGTGCATCGTGGCGGAGAGGGCGGAGACGGTAATAGAGATAGGGCATCACGTCGGGATGTCGTCGCCGTGCCTCTGGGCAAAGGAGCGCATCACCATCGGCAACTACGTCAGCATCGGGGGCGACTGCATCCTCATGGACTCGGACGCCCACAACCTCGACTGGCGCGTGCGTGACTCCGGCGAGATGTTCTCCCCCAAGCAGTCGATGGACAACCACACAGCCAAGTGCGCCCCCATCGTCATAGAGGACCACGTGCTCATCGGTGCGCGCAGCGTCATACTGAAGGGAGTGACCATCGGGCGCGGGTCCGTGATAGGGGCCGGCAGCGTGGTGGTGAAGAGTATACCGCCGGGGTGCATCGCGGCTGGAAACCCTTGCAGGGTGATAAAGCAGCTGGAACCTTAGAACACGTAGACCACGTTTTTTTCGAACACGGATAAACGGGATTAAACGGATAAGGCTGCCGCCTGAGCAATGACACCGCGGTTGTCCTTACCGCCAGTTGCCTTGCTTCCCGTAAGCATTATGAGTAGAAAAACGAGCAATCCGACCTTGCCCCACACCGTCGACGTGGGCGGAATCCCAGTTTAACGGTAGCCATTATAGATTAAATAATGTATATACAAATAATGCATTTCTCCCGTTCTCGGATTTTTGCATTATCTTTGTGGCATAAATCAAGTAAGCACGGCTATTAGGTTCATTCGCAGATTCTCCCAAATAACCCTGATTACGGTCTTCGGACTGTATTTCCTGTCGGTCGCCCTGTTGAATATCCCCGCTATTCAGCAACGGATTGCCGTGCAGGTCACCGACGAGCTGAAGGGACTTCTGCATACCGACCTCTCGGTGGGAAACGTGGACATCGGATTGCTCAACCGCATCATCCTGGACGACGTGTGGATGAACGACCGGCAAGGTCGTCCGCTGCTGAAGGTGGACAAGCTGTCCGCCCGCTTCGCCATCCTCCCCGTTCTGGAGG
Source organism: Acutalibacteraceae bacterium (assembly GCA_963652075.1). Classification (GTDB taxonomy): domain Bacteria; phylum Bacteroidota; class Bacteroidia; order Bacteroidales; family Bacteroidaceae; genus Phocaeicola_A. The sequence continues at coordinate 4,558 of CAVJRQ010000086.1, read as the reverse complement.
GAAAGATTACCGTCCACAGCATCCAGCTCTTCGGACTGAAAGCACAGCTGCTGAAGGAGACCCCGGAGAGCGCACCCAACTTCCGGTTTCTGGTCGATGCCTTCGCCTCAAGCGACACCACCTCGCAGGCACCGCTCCATCTGCGCATCAATTCCGTGTTGATACGCAAAGGAGAGATTGGCTACCATGTGATCTCCGAGCCCGACACGCCCAACGAATTCAACCCGTCGCACATCCATGTGGACGGGTTGCGGGCCAACATTTCACTGAAGGCGTTGACCACCGACTCGCTCAACGCCACGGTGCGCCAACTGAGTTTCAGGGAGCAGAGCGGTTTTCAACTGAGCAACCTTTCGCTGAAAGCGGTCGCCAACAAGCAGGGAGCCACGCTGTCACGCTTCGAAGCGAAACTGCCGGAGACCTTCATCCAGTTGGACACGCTCTTGGCCACCTATCAATGGGACGTGGCGGACCGGAAGCGGACATTGCGGTTCAAGGGCGGCATCTCGCCTTCGTTCGTCACGCTGCGCGACATTTCCATGTTCGTGCCCGCCCTCTCGCCGTTCCGCGACAAGCTCCGTCTGCACGGTCGTCTCTCCGGTTCGCTCAACCACTTGGTTCTGGAAGGATTGGAGATTCACTCGGACAACAAGGACGTGTCGCTGAGAGCCAACGGGGAGGTGGAGAACCTCTTCGTGGACTCGTTGCTGACCGTGAACAACCTGCAGACCGACATCCGCTTCACCTCCACGGGGGCGTTGTTCCTCTACCGCAACCTCACCGGTGACGAGGGCGACGTGCCTCCCGTCATTTCCAGAATAGGCAACTCGTCCATCCAACTGCATACCAACGGGCCGCTGAACAATCTTTCCACCCATGCCGTCGTCCATACGGCGGCAGGGAGTCTGGAGAGCCGTCTGCTCATCGACGGGAAAGCGAAGCAGACCTCCTATTCGGGCATGCTCAACGCACAGGACTTTCAGTTAGGAACTCTGCTGGGCGAGGAGGATTTGGGCGACATCTCGCTGAACCTGGACGTAAAGGGCAAATTGACCGATGACAAATATCCCGACTGTTTCCTCAAGGGCGTTGTCTCGGCGTTCACCTACAAGAACTACACTTACCACAACATCCGTCTGGACGGAGTGACCCAGAAGGGCGGTTACGACGGACTCCTGACGCTGGACGACCCCAACGGGAAACTGACCGTCAACGGCAGTTTCAATACGGCACAGAAGATTCCTTCGTACAACCTGACGGCCCGGCTGGAGGAGTTCCGCCCCAACGACCTCCACCTGACGGACAAACACGAGGGGACCAGCCTCTCGATGAACCTGACGATGAAGTTCACGGGCAACACGCTGGACAATCTGGAGGGAAGCATCGACCTGAACAAACTGCTCATGATAGCCCCCACGGACTATTACTACATGGACAGTCTGCACATCAACGCCACGAGGGACAAAGAGATGAAACGGATACGCGTCCAGTCGGACTTCATGGCGGGCGACATCGAGGGGGACATCAACTTCGCTACCCTACCCGTCAGCGTCAACAACATCCTGCACAGCTACCTGCCCTCGCTCACCACTTATAACGACAGAGGAAAGAAGAAACGGGGACAAAGCAACCGCTTTCAGTTTAGCTTCCTCTTTTTGAACAGCGACATGCTCTCCAAATTGTTCCTGGTGCCGATCAACCTGTATACCGCCTCCACGCTCAACGGATACATCGACGAGTCCGCCGGAAAGTTCCGCATAGAAGGGAATTTCCCCGATTTCAGCTACGGCGATTCACGCTACGAGTCCGGCATGCTGCTGTGCGAGAACCCGTCGGAAGAGGCGGTGTGCCACCTGCGTGCCTCCAAGCACATGAAGGAGGAATCCACCGTCAACTTAGCCGTGAACGCGCAAGCCAAGGACGACCGGCTGAAGACCTCCTTTCTGTGGGGCAACAATACGGGCGTGACCTATAGCGGAGAGGTTTCCGCCACCACACGCTTCATGCTGAAGGATGAGAAGAGCCACGAACTGGTAGCCAACGTAAGGATAGACCCCGGAACGGTGATTCTGAACGATACCGTCTGGAATCTGCACGCTTCGTCCATACAGGCCGAAAAGGGGAAGGTGGAGGTGCACGACTTCCTCTTCGAGCACAACGACCAGCATCTGAAGGTAAACGGACGCATCACGGGCAACAAGGAAGATTCGCTGACGGTGGACCTGAACAGAATCAAACTGGAGTATGTGTTTGACATCCTGCAGTTCCACCCGGTCGACTTCAAAGGGTTGGCGAGCGGAAAGGCATATGTCAGCAACCTGTTTGATGAGCCGGACCTGCGGACGCACCTGTTCGTGGAGCAGTTCAAGTTCAACGACGGGCTGATGGGCGACATGCACATCTCCGGCCGGTGGGACAAGGAGAGGGGCATCCTGTTGGATGCCGACATACACGAAGGGGAGCTGTCGCACACCACGGTCCAGGGTTTCGTCACCCCCCTCAACGACTCGCTCGACCTGCGCATCGTGGCGGACAAGACCAACCTGGATTTCCTGAACCGCTATGTGCGCAATATCTTTGACCAGGTGAGCGGACGTACCACCGGAACGGTTCGCCTCTACGGCCCCTTCAGCGACCTCAACCTGATAGGAGACGCGATGGCCGACGCCTCACTGAAGGTGGGCATCTTGGGCAACACCTATTATCTGAGAGACGACAGCATCAAGTTGCGCTACAACCGGATGTTGTTCGACGGCATCCGCTTCTACGACAGCGAGAACCACAGCGGCACGCTCAACGGACACCTCAACCACGACCATCTGGGCGGGGAGATGTCCTACGAATTCCGCATAGAGACGGACCGCACGCGCATCTATGACGGGAAGAAGAGCAACGACGCCACCTTCTACGGCACGGTCTACGGCACGGGACTAACGACCCTGAGCGGAAACAAAGAACGGTTGGACATCGACATGGACATACGGACGGACGACGGAACCGTCTTTACCTATAACGCCGACTCTCCCGGAGAGGTCACGGACAATGAGTTCATCACCTTTGTAGACCGCACGCCCAAGCGCGAGACGGGCGCACGGAAGTACAGCTACCGCCCCAGCACCCAAGAGGAGGAGGAAGAGGACGCTCCCATGGACGTTCGGTTCAACCTGCAGGTAGACGTCACGCCACAAGCCAACATCCGGGTGATGATGGACCCGCTCTCCGGCGACATCGTCTCCACCCGAGGCAACGGTGCCTTGCGCGCCAACTATTACAATAAGGGGGACTTCAAAATGTATGGCACCTACACGCTGGACTACGGGAGCTACAAGCTGAGCCTGCAGGAGGTCATCCGCAAAGAGTTCCAGCTCAAGCCCGGAGGCACGGTCACCTTCAGCGGCGACCCCTACGAGGGGAACATGAACATACAGGCCGCCTACACGGTCAACTCCGCCTCGCTCACGGACTTGATTCCCGGGGCGAACTTTACCCAGAATTCCGTGCGCGTGAACTGCCTGATGAACCTCACGGGGCATATCTTCAACCCGGACATCACTTTCGACCTGGAACTTCCGACCATCAACGAGGAGGAGCGGGAGATGGTGCGCAGCTACATCAGTACGGACGAACAGATGGAGATGCAGATTATCTACCTGCTCGGCATTGGCAGATTCTACACCTACGACTACGCCGCCAACGCCACGGACGACAATTCCGGGCAGTCCTCCGCCATGAGTTCACTGCTCTCCACCACCCTGTCGGGACAATTGAACAACATGCTGTCGCACGTCATCAACAGCAGCAACTGGAACTTCGGCACCAACTTCAGTACGGGTACCAAGGGATGGACGGACATGGAGGTGGAAGGCATGCTTTCCGGACGGTTGCTCAACAACCGCCTGCTGATAAACGGCAACTTCGGCTACCGCGACAATCCATTGGCGAACAGCAACTTCATCGGCGACTTCGACATACAGTGGCTGCTCACCCCCTCGGGCGAAATCAGTCTGAAGGGATACAACCAAACCAACGACCGCTACTTCACCAAGACGACCCTCACCACCCAAGGTTTCGGCATCATCTTCAAGAAAGACTTCGACAAGTGGATGGACCTCTTCCGCACGAAGAGGAAGAGCGGTGTCAGCCCCGCTTCCTCCAAAGAGCGCACCGACAGCATCCCGGGGGCTACCCAGGCCAAGGCCTACCGCAAGCGCAACAAGTAGGACAAGGCCTGCAAGCCAACAAGGAGGCGGTCCGGAAACCCGGTGGAAGTTTCAGTAAGGCTCAATTTAGGGTGCCTACCGTTTCAGTTAACGAAGGGAAAAAGTGTATGGGAAATCGGGAAGAGTCGCCGTACGACGTTAGGGTGCATGGTCGTACGACATGAGGACACCCTCTCCGAACGGACGGACTTTGGTTAACGGTTGGTTAACGGTCGGTAAACAGAATAATCGCTACCCGATTTTCGGACTGACCTCGTTTTTTAAGGAACGGTTCGCCCGGATAACGCAAGCGGTTGCACCTGCCAACGTAAGTACTTACATGAGCCAACGTAAGTACT
>CAVJRQ010000085.1:0-65785 GCA_963652075.1 Acutalibacteraceae bacterium | reverse complement strand
GGGTCGGTTAACGTACGACATGAGGTACTATAGTCGTACGACGTTAGGGTGCATGATCGTACGGCGTTAGGCCCCCTCCCCGAACAAACGGACTTTGGTTAACGGCCAGTTAACGGCCAGTTAACGGTTGGTTAACGGTTGGTTAACCGAATAATCGCCACCGGGTTTTCGGACTGACCCTTATTTTGAAAGTTCACTAAAAGTTCGCTAAAAGTTCGCTATAAAGAACACTTTTAATGGATTTTCTTGAACTTCATGAAAAAACTTGCATAAAGCAAGAATAGAACACGTTGGCGATGTTGTGGCTGTGAGGTAGTGCCTTGTTTATAACAAACACTTGGCTTGAAATTTTGTATTATGCTATAAAAACATTATGTTTGCGGAGCATAATAAACATAGAGCATGAACTTCGTTGACAGAATAGAGGAAACAGCACAACTAAAGGACGCGGATACCCCGGTCTCAAACGTAAGTACTTGCATCGAGCAACGTAAGTACTTTCATAAGCCAACGTAAGGTGTACCCATCGTGAGAAGTCGAAGCCAAAAATACTGATTGAGCGCAGCCACCGTAATTGGGAGCGCCGTGTTGTAGCTATGGTTCAGCCTCTTGGGAAGAAAAGTCCTCCAGGCAGAGAAAAAATAAACGGGACAAAGCAACGGGTTTACAAAATATTGCCTACCTTTGAAACCGAGATTGAAGAAAACCATTGACTAACTAAGGCGTGAGCATCTTGACACGCCGCACAAATCAAGAACATTATGAAAGAACTGAAAGGAACAAAGACAGAACGCAACCTGATGGACGCGTTCGCAGGTGAGTCGCAGGCACGCAACAAGTACTCCTACTTCGCGTCGAAAGCGCGCAAGGATGGTTACGAACAGATTGCCGCCCTCTTTGAGGAGACCGCCCAGAACGAGAAAGAGCACGCCAAGATGTGGTTCAAACTGCTGGAAGGCGGAGCCATAAAGGATACCGTGAGCAACCTGAAAGCCGCCGCCGAGGGTGAGAACTTCGAGTGGACGGACATGTACGACCGGATGGCACGCGAGGCCGACGAAGAGGGATTCCCCGAGATAGCCGCCGCCATGCGCGGTGTGGCAGCCATCGAGAAGCACCACGAAGAGCGGTACCTGAAATTGCTGCAGAACATCGAGGAGGGCATTGTGTTCTCCCGCGACGGGGACTGCATCTGGAAGTGCCGCAACTGCGGCCACGTGGTTGTCGGCAAGAAGGCTCCGGAGGTTTGCCCAGTATGCAACCACCCGCAGAGCTACTTCGAGATTTGCGCCGAGAACTACTAACGGATTCGCCCCGGTTACAGGTCTGTATCCGGGGCGAATTGTCTATCGTCTGAACCTGTCAGGCAATCACTTCACAATGCCAAGTTCCTTGCCCACCTTCACGAAAGCGGCGATGCACTTGTCGAGGTGCGCACGTTCGTGACCGGCAGAGAGCTGCACACGGATACGCGCCTCTCCCTTCGGGACAACGGGATAGTAGAAGCCGGTGACGTAAATGCCCTCTTCCTGCATCTTGGCAGCGAAAATCTGCGAGAGCTTGGCATCGTAGAGCATCACGGCGCAGATGGCGCTTTGGGTCGGCTTGATGTCAAATCCGGCGGCCAGCATACGGTCGCGGAAGTAATTGACATTCTCCACCAGCTTGTCGTGCAGCGCGTTGCTCTCTTTCAGCATCCCGAACACGGCGAGGCTGGCACCCACTACCGCCGGAGCTACCGAATTGGAGAAGAGGTAAGGACGGCTGCGCTGACGCAACAGGTCGATAATCTCCTTGCGTCCCGTGGTGAATCCGCCCATCGCACCGCCAAAAGCCTTGCCCAGCGTGCCGGTGTAGATGTCCACGCGTCCGTAAGTACCGTAGAGTTCGCTCACGCCATGACCGGTGGCACCTACCACGCCAGCCGAGTGCGACTCGTCCACCATCACCAGGGCATCGTACTTCTCCGCCAAGTCACAGATTTTGTCTACCGGAGCCACATTGCCGTCCATCGAGAAGACACCGTCCGTGACGATGATGCGGAAACGCTGGGACTGCGCCTCCTGCAGGCACTTCTCCAACTCTGCCATGTCGGCATTGGCGTAGCGATAGCGTTTGGCCTTGCAGAGGCGCACGCCATCGATGATGGAGGCGTGGTTCAGCGAGTCGCTGATGATGGCATCCTCTTCCGTGAAGAGCGGTTCGAACACACCGCCGTTGGCATCGAAACAAGCCGCATAGAGAATCGTGTCTTCGGTCTTGAAGTAGTCCGAAATCGCCGCTTCCAACTCCTTGTGGATATCCTGCGTTCCGCAGATGAAGCGCACCGACGACATGCCGTAGCCTCTGCGTTCCATCATCTTACGCGCCGCCTCAATCAGGCGGGGAGAGTTGGACAAGCCCAGGTAGTTGTTGGCGCAGAAGTTGAGCACTTCCTTCCCCTTGACCGTGATGGCGGCCTGTTGCGCACTCTCAATCAGGCGTTCGTCCTTGTAGAGTCCGGCCTCCTTTATCTCAGAAAGCGTGTTTCTGAGGTATTCTTGCATTTTTCCGTACATAATTGATAAAGTTAGATTCGTTCAACATTTTATTAGTTTAGCTTGGTCGCAAAAAGCCCTTTCGGCTATGCATCCACAAAGTTCTATATTTTACTTGAATAATCAAGTAACAATTTGATAAATGTTATAAAAACCTTGTATCTTTGCCCGCACCTAAACATATACTAATAACGTCTTTTATGAAAAATATCTTAGTGATTGGCTCTACCGGACAGATTGGTTCGGAACTGACTATGGAGTTGCGCAAACGTTACGGGAATGACCACGTGGTAGCCGGATACATACCTGCCGCACCTCCCAAGGGAGACTTAAAGGAATCGGGTCCGGCCGAAGTGGTGGACATCACCAATCCGGAGATGATAGCGACGGTGGTGAAGAACTACCGGATTGACGCCATCTACAACCTGGCTGCCCTGCTCTCCGTGGTAGCGGAATCGAAACCCATGCTGGCCTGGCACATCGGCATCGACGGCTTGCTCAACGTATTGGAGATAGCCCGCGAGCACGGATGCGCTGTCTTCACACCCAGCTCCATCGGTTCCTTCGGTGCCAACACGCCGCACGTGAACACTCCGCAGGACACGCTCCAGCGCCCCCGTACGATGTACGGCGTGACGAAGGTGACCACCGAGCTCCTCAGCGACTACTACTATAACAAATATGGCGTGGACACGCGCGCCGTACGTTTCCCGGGCATCATCTCCAACATCACGCTGCCCGGCGGCGGCACTACGGACTATGCCGTGGACATCTACTACTCGGCCGTGAGAGGGGAAGAGTTTGTCTGCCCCGTGAAAGAGGGGACGCTGATGGACATGATGTACATGCCCGACGCGCTGCACGCCGCCATCCAGGTGATGGAGGCCGACCCGACACGTCTGGTTCACCGGAACGCCTTCAACATCGCCTCCATGAGTTTCGGACCGGAGACAATCTACGCGGAGATAAAGAAGCACGTGCCCGACTTCAGGATGCGTTACGAGATTGATCCGCTAAAGCAGTCCATCGCGGACAGCTGGCCGGACAATATGGACGACTCTTGCGCCCGCAGGGAGTGGGACTGGAAACCGCAGTACGACCTTGCCTCCATGACCACCGACATGCTCGAAAAGCTGCGCGCCCGGTTGTTGAAGTAAGCCCTCCCTCCCCTTTCCCCCGAAAGGGATACGAAATAAAAAGCGACGCGCCCGTCATTCCGGCTTTGGAACAACGGGCGCATTGTTTTGTTCATTCCGCCCTATACCTTATTATATATAGCGACACTCGTCCACTACTTGTAGAGCAAGAAGATGCAGGGAATCCTGGAAAGGTCGGGCACCTGGCCTTTCCACTCCTTCAGCGTGCGGGTACGGACGTAAGCATCCTCACAGGTGAGGTTGGCGGCGATGCAGAGTTTGGTCTGCGGACGGCAAGTCTTCAGAATCTCCTCCACCATTTTGTTGTTCCGGTAAGGTGTCTCGATGAAGAGCTGCGTCTGCTGCTCGTTGTAGACCCGTTGCTCCAGCATCTTCAGCTTCTTCGCCCGTTCGCCGCTCTCGATAGGCAAATAGCCGTTGAAGGCGAAGCTCTGGCCATTGAAACCGGAGGCCATGACGGAGAGGATGATGGACGAGGGACCTACCAACGGGACCACCTTCAGACCTTTCCGCTGGGCTATAGCCACCACGTCGGCACCCGGGTCTGCCACCGCAGGACAGCCGGCTTCGGAAATCACGCCCATGGGGTGTCCATCGAGCAGCGGTTGCAGATAGCCGGAGATTTCCTCGGGCGAGGTGTGTTTGTTGAGCGGATAGAACAGGGAACCGTCGATGTCGAATTCCTTGTCCACCTTTTTGAGGAACCGTCTCGCAGAGCGCACGTCTTCCACAATGAAATGGCGGATGCCTGCAATGACCTCCTTGTTATAGGCCGGCAACACGGCCTCAACCGCGGTGTCGCCCAACAATACGGGTAACAAATAGAGCGCTGTATCCATGAAGTGAATGTTTTTCTTGAAAAAGGGGATGGAAGAAGTTCCTCCATCGGTTAAAGTTTAAACTGAATTTCGACCAGCATCTTGCGGTAGTCGGTCTCGCTGAGCAACTGCGCAATGGTCATGTCCTTGTGTTTATGCATATACGCGTCAATGATTTGCGCGCCAATCCACACGCCCAACTCAAAGGGAGAGTCCTCGCCAAAGCAAGCCGTACTGGGAGCAGGACGCATGTACATGCGCACCACCATCGGGTCCGTCTGGTCCAAATGACGGTTCTGAACCATATAGTTCCAAACGTCCTTCTTGTGTTTCTCGCACCAGGATTTCTCTTCCTTGGTGTAGCCAATCTCGTCCTCCACCGAATCGTAGTCGAGCAGCCGGGCGATTACCCAGTGCATCTTGCCAAAGTGCATCATCTGGTCGAGCAAGGTACGGTTCCACCCCCAGGGGAAAGGATACTCGCTAAGGAGGTAATACATGAAGCAATCGGGGATGATGCGCGAGGGTTCCATCGAACGGCATTGGTAGTCGTAGTAGAACTTATGATAGAGGGCGTAATCGGCTCCCATGTACTTGTCGATGCTGAATCCCAAGATGTTCTCACCGACAACCACGGACTGGTTAAGGGCGGATATTTGGGAGTAGACTTTGGGTATCTTCAGTGTGGGGACTTCTTTTTTCAGCTCCTTGAAGCCTGCGGTGAGCTGTTTCTCTATCGGCCCCATGTCTTCGAACTTCGCCAAGGCATCCTTCATCAGCGTCTGTATGGTGGAGTCCGCATAAAAGGACCTCAGGCGTGAGTTCAGGTCCGCCTCCCCCACCTCGCCTATCATCAGCACGTCCTCTACCAGAATCTTGGTTTCCTGCGGGTATTCGGTATTCATCTTTTGCAGGGCGGAGAAACTGTTGAGCTCCACGTACTCGTCCAACAGCTTGTCGAACCGGCCCACCTTGATATCGGTACTGTCGGCCGCACTCTTCCCTCCGGACAGCTTCCATTGGCAAGCCGTCAGGGAAAGAGACATCCCCACAATGAGTATCCAGATATAAGATTTCGCCTTCATTCTCCATCAATTCTGATTGCAAAGGTACTCTTTATTCCTTGATAATACCCGAAAAATCAGCGCAAAAATCCGTTTGGCACTGAAAATTACACGAAAATGGATGATTATTCGGCAACTTTAGCGTACATTTGCACACAGGCAAGCCGAAAAGGAATAACGGATTGGCTTTCTCACTCAGACGAAAGAAACATACTAAATACTAATTACAGATCAATATCATGAAAAAGAACTGGATCTATGCAATGGGCTGTGCCTTGCTGGCGCTGACCGCATGCAACCAACCGACCGCCCAACAATGCCCGGAAGTCATCGACTCGAGCGTGTACAGTAACCTCCCCTTCCAAATGGATAAAGTGGCTCAACCGACATTCGGGAACTACGAGGTGAACATCCTCGACTTCGGAGCCAAAGCCGGCGGACAAGAGCTGAATACCGACGCCATCAACAACGCCATCAAAGCGGTGAGCGAAAAAGGTGGCGGCAAAGTCGTCATCCCTGCCGGACTGTGGCTCACGGGCCCCATCGTGCTCCTCGACAACGTGAACCTCTACACGGAGCACAACGCTCTGGTACTCTTCTCGGCAGACCATAGCCTGTACCCCATCATCAAGACCTCTTACGAGGGTTGGGAGACACGCCGCTGCCAGTCACCCATCACCGCTCACAATGTCGAGAACATCGCCATCACGGGTCATGGCACGTTCGACGGCAACGGAGGAACTTGGCGACCCGTGAAGAAAGGCAAGCTGACCGAAGGCCAATGGAAGAACCTGCTGAAATCGGGCGGCGTAACCAACGAGAAGGGTGACGTCTGGTTCCCGAGTGAAGGCAGCAAGGCAGGGCACGCCAAGGGATTTATCCCCCAGGACGCTCCGGACAGTGAGTGGGAAAACGCCCGCGACTTCCTGCGCCCCGTCATGGTGGACATCACTGGATGTAAGAAAGTCTTGCTCGAAGGCATCACCTTCAAGAACTCTCCCGCCTGGTGCATCCACCCGCTCTCTTGCGAAGACATCACGCTGAACAAGGTCAGCGTCTCGAACCCCTGGTATTCACAGAACGGGGATGCGCTGGACCTGGAGTCGTGCAACAGAGCCATCATCACCAAATGCACGTTTGACGCCGGAGACGACGCCATCTGTCTGAAGTCCGGCAAGGACAAGGAGGGACGGCTTCGCAACGAGCCTTGCCAGAACGTCATCGTGAAAGACAACGTGGTGCTTCACGGCCATGGAGGTTTCGTTGTCGGCAGTGAGATGTCCGGCGGCGTGCGCAACATCTACGTGGACAACTGCACGTTCCTGGGCACGGACGTAGGTCTGCGCTTCAAGAGCAAACGCGGCCGTGGCGGACTGGTAGAGAACATCTACATCAGCAACATCAACATGATAGACATCCCGGCGGAAGCCATCCTGTTCGACCTCTTCTACGGCGGCAAGTCGCCTACGGAAGTGACCGCAGAGGACACGAAGGACAAGGCAGAGACCGTGCCTCCCGTAACCGAGGAGACACCGGCGTTCCGCAACATCTACATCTCCAACGTAGCCTGCAAGGGTTCGGGACGCGCCATCTTCTTCAACGGTCTGCCCGAGATGCCCATCAAGAACATCAACCTCAAGGACATCACCGTCACCGATGCCAAAGAGGGCATTGTGCTGAGCCTGGCCGACAGCGTGACGATTGACAACGTCACCATCCGGACGAAAGAGCCTCAGCCCACGGTACGCATGAAGTGCGTCAACAAGGTTTCCGTTAACGGGGAGTCCTTCGAGAGCATCGACATCAAGGGTAAGGAGCTGAACTTCTAAACACATACAAGGGTGTGGCGGACGGGTGTCCGCCGCTTCCCATAGCCGAACCCGGCACGCGTCCACCGACCGACGCATGCCGGGTTTGCCGTTTTTTGCAAGAGGTTATCCCGTGGACGCTTGGGCGTTCACGCACTTTTTTATTACCTTTGCACGCAATTATCAACAAGCGAATAAAACAACAATAATAGACACGCAAAATGGAATTAGCAAGCAAGTACAATCCTGCGGATGTGGAAGGGAAATGGTACCAGTATTGGTTGGACCATAAATTGTTCAGTTCGAAACCCGACGGAAGGGAACCCTACACCGTCGTCATCCCGCCGCCCAACGTCACCGGCGTGCTCCACATGGGACACATGCTTAACAATACCATTCAGGATATCCTGGTGCGCCGCGCCCGCATGGAGGGCAAGAACGCCTGTTGGGTGCCGGGTACGGACCATGCATCCATCGCTACCGAAGCCAAGGTGGTAAACAGACTCGCCCAACAGGGCATCAAGAAGACCGACCTCACCCGTGAGGAATTCCTGAAGCACGCCTGGGAATGGACGGACGAGCACGGAGGCATCATCCTGAAACAGCTCCGTAAGCTGGGAGCTTCCTGCGACTGGGACCGCACGGCCTTCACCATGGACGAGAAGCGTAGCGAGAGCGTCATCAAGGTATTCGTCGACCTCTACAACAAAGGGCTCATCTACCGGGGCGTGCGCATGGTCAACTGGGACCCGAAGGCTCTCACCGCCCTGAGCGACGAGGAGGTTATCTATAAGGAGGAACACAGCAAGCTCTACTATCTGAAATACTACATCGCCGACGGCGAGACCGTGACACCGAGCGGAGCCGAGGGCGAGGTGGTACACCAAGACACCAACGGACGCTACTATGCCGTGGTGGCCACAACGCGTCCCGAGACCATCATGGGCGATACGGCGATGTGCATCAACCCCAAAGACCCGAAGACCCGTTGGCTGAGCGGTAAAAAGGTAATCGTTCCGTTGGTCAACCGCGTGATTCCGGTGATAGAGGACGAATATGTGGACATCGAGTTCGGTACCGGCTGCCTGAAAGTGACACCGGCACACGACGTGAACGACTATATGCTGGGCGAGAAGTACAACCTCCCGAGCATCGACATCTTCAACGACAACGGCACACTGAGCGAAGCCGCAGGGCTCTATGTGGGTCAAGACCGCTTCGACGTGCGTAACCGGATAGAGAAGGATCTGGATGCGGCAGGCCTGTTGGAGAAGGTGGAAGCCTACACCAACAAAGTGGGATTCTCCGAGCGCACCAATGTGGCCATTGAACCGAAGCTCTCCATGCAGTGGTTCCTGAAGATGGAACATTTGGCCAAACCGGCATTGAAGGCCGTGATGGATGACGACATCAAGTTCTACCCTTCGAAATACAAGAACACCTATAAGTACTGGATGGAGAACATCAAGGACTGGTGCATCAGCCGTCAGCTGTGGTGGGGACACCGCATCCCGGCCTACTTCCTCCCCGAAGGAGGCTACGTGGTTGCCGAGACAGCCGAGAAGGCATTGGCATTGGCAAAGGAGAAGAGCGGGAACGACCAGCTCACCGTGGACGACCTGCGCCAGGACAGCGACTGTCTGGACACCTGGTTCTCTTCATGGCTGTGGCCTATCTCCCTGTTCGACGGCATCAACAACCCCGGCAACGAAGAGATAAAATACTACTATCCGACGAGCGACCTGGTGACAGGACCGGACATCATTTTCTTCTGGGTAGCCCGTATGATTATGGCCGGTTACGAGTACGAGCACAAGATGCCGTTCCGGAATGTCTACTTCACGGGTATCGTGCGCGACAAGCTGGGACGCAAGATGAGCAAGTCACTCGGCAACTCGCCCGACCCCCTGGAGCTGATTGAGCGTTTCGGCGCGGACGGCGTACGCATGGGCATGATGTTGTCCGCCCCGGCAGGCAACGACATCCTCTTCGACGAGTCTCTCTGCGAACAAGGACGTAACTTCAACAACAAGATATGGAACGCTTTCCGTCTGGTGAAAGGATGGCAGGTTGCCGACATCGAACAACCGCGCTACGCCCGGTTGGCGACGGCCTGGTTCGAGGCCATGCTGCAGAAGGTGTCCGAAGAGATTAAAGACCTCTTCAGCAAGTACCGCCTCAGCGAAGCGCTGATGGTGGCGTACAAACTCTTCTGGGACGAGTTCTCGAGCTGGTACTTGGAGATGGTGAAGCCGGCGTATGGCCAGCCCATCGACCGTAAGACCTACGAGGCGACGCTGAACTTCTTCGACTTCCAGCTCAAGCTGCTCCATCCGTTCATGCCGTTCATCACCGAGGAGTTGTGGCAACACATCTATGACCGCAAAGAGGGCGAAAGCATCATGACCGCTACCCTGCCCGCTTGCACGGCCACCGCTGAATCGGGCGCAATGATTGCCGACTTCGAGCAGCTGAAGGAGGTCATCACCGGCATCCGCAACATCCGCACGCAGAAGAACCTGCCGCAAAAGGAGGCACTGAGCCTGCAGATTATGGGCGAGACCAAACTGACCGATTACGAAGACATCATGAAGAAACTGGGCAACCTCTCCACCGTAGAGACCGTAAGCGTCAAGCCGGAGAGTGCCGCTTCGTTCATGGTCAGCACCACGGAATATTACGTGCCCTTGAGCGGCATGATTAACGTGGAGGAGGAGGTTGCCAAACTGGAGGCAGACCTGAAGTATCAGGAGGGATTCCTGCAGAGCGTGCTGAAGAAACTCGGCAACGAGAAGTTTGTCAGCAAAGCCCCTGCCAACGTCATCGAGATGGAACGCAAGAAACAGGCTGATGCCGAAAGCAAGATCGCTTCACTGAAAGAGAGCATTGCCGCACTGAAGAAATAAACAGAGCGGCCTGCATAACCGTTGCGGCGGCTATTTCCCATGAAAGGAAATAGCCGCCGCACTTTATCCAGCTTATTGGCTTGTGTATCTTGACTCTATCTTTGATTCATGCCCCCAATCCTGCACCTCGCAGGTAGCCGGAGACGAATGGAACGGCCGCACTCAACAGCCGTCCGTCACGCCGGGCGATGAATCAGAGTTTCACCTTCTTCTTCGCCAAAGCCGATTCGTTCTGTAGCCTGTCCAAGGCGGTCACCACATAGACATACTTGGTCTTGCCGTCCTCGTAGGGCAACTTATAGTACGTGTCACGGGTAATCGCCACAATCTTGGACGCGTCGTCGATGTTCACCTTCTCTTTTCTTGCGAAGCGATAAACGACGTACTGCACGGCTTTGTCCATCTCGTGAGTGGCTTTGGGAGCGGTCCAGAAGAGGATGTATCCATCGGCAGTCCATACCGGTTTCACCTTACGTACCTTGGCAGGAGCCTTGCTGTCGATGAAGGGAAAGAGCGGTTGCAAGGCGGGATAGCGGTGGTAGTTGTCACGCAGTTCGCCCCAATAGTTGCCCGGGTTCTCCATAACGGTACCCGCATACCACTGGCAGCTACCGAACACCGTGGTGTAGGTGCGCTGTATCTCCATCTTCTTGGCCTGCTGATGGATGGAGGGGTTCTCCAAATCGGCATGCTTCACCGTACGCATCACGTCCTGTCCGATGAAGAGCGGCCGCTCTTGCGCATGGATAGCCCACCAACGCACCAAAGTCGCGTAGTCCGCTGCGGGATGGCCTATCTCCCAATAGACCTGCGGGATGTTGTAGTCTACCCACCCCTTGTCGACCCAAAAGAGAATATCCGCATAGAGGTCGTCATAATTTTGCAGCCCGTTGGTGTTGCTTCCATTGGGTGCGCTCTTCTTGTTGCGATAGATGCCGAACGGCGAGATGCCGAACTTCACCCAGGGCTTGCACTGGTGTATGGTCTCGTGCAGCGCCTTCACCAGGCGGCTCACGTTGTCGCGTCGCCAGTCGTTGCGGTCGGAGTATCCTCTGCCGTACTCGGCGAAACTCATGTCATCGGGTATGGGCAGTCCTGCCACCGGATAGGGGTAGAAATAGTCGTCGATATGCAGTCCGTCCACATCGTAACGCTTGACGATGTCCTCCACCACCCTACAGATGTAGCGTATGTTTTCGGGGTAACCCGGGTCGAAGAGCAACAGTCCGTCGTACTGGAAGAAACGCTCCGGATGGAGATTATACGGATGGTTGGCTGCCAACCGGGTTGTTCCTTTCGTCTTTGCCCGGTAAGGGTTTATCCAGGCATGGAGCTCCATGTTGCGCTTATGGCATTCGTCAATCATAAACTGCAGGGGATCCCACAACGGAGAGGGGGCTTGACCCTGCACGCCCGTCAGGAAACGGCTCCATGGCTCGATGGTCGAGGCATAAAGCGCGTCCGCCTCCGTCCGTACCTGAAAGATGACGGCATTGATGCCTGCCTGCTGCAGTTTATCGAGTTGCGTCGTCAGCGTCCGTTGCATCACTTGGGGCGACATGCCCTGGAACTGTCCGTTGACGGCTTGAATCCAAGCGCCTCTGAACTCCCTCTTCGGGGCTTGCGCCCAAGCGGCACCGTTCATCAACAACAAGGAGAGGAGTAATGATAGTATCGTCTTTTTCATTTCACACTACACAATTATTATAACGGATGCAAAGATAACGCAAAAATGCAGATTAGCAAGCCTGCTTGACGAGCTCGCTTGATTATTTTTCCGTGACGCAGCTTATCTCCCCGAAAGGAGGGACGTGCTGATATTTTTCCTACCTTTGCACAATAAAAGAAAGTACGAAAGATGAAATACCTGGAAGTGACGTTTCATACGCAACCCTGTTGCGAAACGGTAAACGATGTGTTGTCGGCCCTGTGCGCCGAGATAGGTTTTGAGAGCTTCATGGAAGCGGACAAGGGTGTCAAAGGCTACGTGCAGGAGAGGCTGTTCGACGAATCGGCGTTGAAGAAGGTCATCGGCGACTTCCCCCTCCCCGACACGACCATCAGCTACACCGTAGAACCCCAAGAAGACAAAGACTGGAACGAGGAGTGGGAAAAGAATTTCTTCCAACCCATCATCATCGGCGACCGTTGCGTCATACACAGCACGTTCCACACCAACGTCCCCAAGGCGGAATATGAGATTCTAATCAATCCGCAGATGGCGTTCGGCACCGGACACCACGCCACGACCAGCCTGATTATCGGCGAGCTGCTTGATGCCGAACTGAAGGGAAAGTCGTTGCTCGACATGGGTTGCGGCACATCCATCCTGGCCATATTGGCTTCGATGAGGGGAGCCAACCCGGTGACCGCCATCGACATCGACGACTGGTGCGTATCCAACTCCAAGGACAATATCGCCCTGAACCGTGTGGAGAATATCCAGGTGGAACTGGGCGACGCTTCGCTGTTGGCGGGACGCATGTTCGACATCATCATCGCGAACATCAACCGCAACATCCTGCTGAACGACATGAAGCACTACGTCGCCTGCATGCACCAGGGTTCGGAGATTTACATGAGCGGATTTTATGTGGAGGATATCCCCTACCTGCGTGAGGAAGGCGAGAGGTTGGGTCTCGCGTTCGACCATTACCGCGAAAAGGACAACTGGGCTGCCATCAAGCTGATTAAGGAGTAGCCTCAACCGCAGGCCGCTGGAGAGGCAAGGCGCAAGAATCCGCTTTCAACGCTTGCGAAGCTGAGTCCTCGGGAATAGTGAGTTGCAGCAGTTTAGGCAAGTCACCGTTGAACACGTTCATGTCCACGTCGCCGTCTATGCCATTCAACGAGCCATTGTCGCGGTGTTGCCAAAAGGCCCAATCGCCTTGATACTCCAAAGAGTCCACATAGTAATGGGCTATCCAGTAAGGATAGGTATTGAGCAACGAATCGTTGAGGTGACGCTTCTTGAACTTGTACGAAGCGTAGATGATGGGCTTCACCTTGTAATACTCCTCCACAATGCGCAGCCAGGTCTTCACCTCCGTGCGCAACGACTCGGACGAATAAGTCCCCTTGCGCTCCACGTCCAACACCGGAGGCAGGTCATGAGGCAGCAGTCGTACGTTCTTGATGAAGAAAGCGGCCTGTTCGCTGGCGGGCGACAAGGGGCTGAAGAAGTGGTACGCCCCACGGATAAACCCATAATCGAGGGCGTTCTTGAAATTGCGCTGGAACGTGCTGTCCATCATATCCGACCCTTCCGTGGCCTTCATGATGACAAACCGGAGCGTACTGTCCTGAATGTGGTTGTTGTTGAGCGCCGCCCAATCCACCGCCCCTTGATGATGGGAGATGTCGATGCCATGCACCACGGGATGGGAAAAGGAGACCTCCGCAGGATTCCACCGATAGAGATAAGGGCGGAAGAAGAAGTAATAGAACAGCGCGCCACAAGCCAAAAGGAAAAGACCGAAAACAATGCAGACGGCCCAACGGGGAGGTTCGGAAAACAGTCGGCTGATGGCGGTAGGCTGTTTTCCCCGTTTAGAGAGTCCGGCACTGCGCTTCGTAGTCGAAGATTTACGGGTAGCCCGCTTCCCGGTCGGCCTTGCCGACTGTCCGCCTCGCTTCCGAACCGTTTTGTCGGACCGTACGCTCCCCTTCGCCTGTGACTTCTTCTGCACCATTTTATCCTTACGGCTCTACGCCCGTTCTTGTATCAGAACCAAACCGTGGATAGGTCGTGTCCGGTCAGCGAGACTTCCGTCCTGCAAGTCAATCCGTCCCGATCAATCCACGGTTTCCGTTCAAATCATCTTACTTATTTGTCTGTTCCAGAACCAAGGTCTTGGTAGGTTGGTCGCACACCTCTGTCGGTCCGAAATACTGGATAGGACCCGGATAAACATAGTCTGTCTCCACCGCCCACTCGTCACGCTGCGCGGCAAAAGCCTTGAACGGAGCACCGTCCAGTTTTACCAGAGCCTTCCTGATAACCGGTTTCATCTCTCCATTGCGGCGTTCCATATTCATCATGGCCGTGATGGGCACGCCACCGGCAATCCATTGGTCGGCAGGAGCGGTCGTGTTGCAGACGGACGACATGTACCCTGTCTTGCCCTCGGCTATCAGCATCGAAGCCGTGTAGCCCAACGAGTAGCAGTAGTCGGCATCGTAGTTGGAGGGGGCGGCGCAACGGCCTTCGTATCCGAAGAAGTGGTGTTGCGTAGCGAACTTGCCCACATATTTGCCATCGGCCTTCCATTCGGACAACTTGCGGTCGACCATGTCCGCCAACAGCTTCTCCGTCTCGATGAGAGACACCTGTACGTTTCCGTGAGGGTCACGGTCGAGCGTCAGCTGCTTGGCAACGCCTTCGGGCAGACTCTCGTAGATAACCGCGTTCTTCGGCGATAGCTTGGAGATGATCCACTCACGCTGCGCGGACTTCTTAATCATGGCAAACTCCTTGTTGGCGGCCAACAGTTCGTTCAGTTCCGCAATCAGGTCACGGATAGCAGGTATAAACTCTATCAAGCCCTCCGGAACCAGCACCGTGCCGAAGTTGCGTCCCAAGGCGGCTCTTTTGGCCACTATCCCGGCGATGTAGGTCACCACATCGTCCAGCGACATGTTCTTCGCCTCGATTTCCTCGGAAACCAGACAAACGTTCGGCTGGGTCTGCAGGGCGCACTCCAACGCAATGTGCGAGGCCGAACGTCCCATCAACTTGATGAAGTGCCAGTATTTGCGCGACGAATTACAGTCACGCTGTATATTTCCAATGACTTCAGAGTACACTTTGCAAGCGGTATCGAAACCGAAAGAGGTCTCAATCATGTCGTTCTTCAGGTCTCCGTCGATGGTCTTGGGACAACCGATTACCTGCACGCCGGCTTTCTTGGCGGCAAAATACTCGGCCAACACGCAAGCGTTGGTGTTGGAGTCGTCACCGCCGATAATCACCAACGCGGAGATGTTGAGTTGTCTGAGGATTTCCAATCCTTTCTCAAACTGTTCCTCCTTCTCCAGTTTGGTACGTCCCGAACCGATGATGTCAAAACCACCCGTGTTGCGGTACTCGTCGATGATGTCCGCGGTCAGTTCCATGTAGTTGTGCTGAACCAAACCGTCGGGTCCCAAGATAAATCCATAGAGTCGGCTGTCCTTGTTGTTCTTCTTCAATCCGTCGAACAAGCCCGCAATGACGTTATGTCCACCGGGAGCCTGTCCTCCGGAGAGAATGACACCCACGTTGATAGCCGGATACGACTTCGCCTCTCCCTCTACGAAACGGATGATAGGCATGCCGTATGTGTTAGGGAACAATTTGCGAATCGCATCTTGATCGGAAACCGACTGCGTCGAAGAACCCAGTTCGGCCTTTACACACCCTTTTAATGCTTTCGGTAATTTAGGGTTGTAGGCAGACCTCGCAATCTGCAATGCACTCTTTGTCGTCATAATAACTCTTAATTTATGTATTTAATAATTGTATGGATGCAAATTTCGCTCTTTTTTCTTAATTATAAAAGTATTTTGCGTACCTTTACGCCAAAATTATTGTCAAACAACCATAAAAGTCTAAGAATATGGCAAGTAAGAGAAATTTGAAGAAGCAGGTCAACAAGGTTGCCGGCATTCTGTACCAAGATTGTTTCGTTCAGCGGAAATATGTCCCCAACACAGACCAAGAGAAAGGTACGGAACTGTTGGTGAAGATATTGAAGATGCAGGACGAGGCCATCACACGCATCTGTCATCCCGAACCGGGCAACGTGAAGGGACATTTCAAGAAACTGAGAGAAGACTTTTCGAAACAAATGATGGAAATTGTCCCGGAACTCGCGATACTGAACTGATATGCTTCAAGCGGTCTGCGCTTTTATCTACTATAAAGTATTGGGATGGACGGCCAAGGTTACCGTACCCGACTATGACAAGTACATCATTTGCGTAGCTCCTCACACCACCAACTTCGATTTCCTGCTGGGCATTATTTTCTACAAAGCCATCGGCAGGCAAACGGGGTTCATGATGAAGAAGGAGTGGTTCATATGGCCCTTGGGCATCCTGCTGCGCCGCATGGGAGGCATTCCCGTCCGGCGAAACAAGAAAAGTTCTTTGGTCGCGCAACTGTCCGACGAGGCGAAGAGGCGAAAGACATTTCATTTAGCCATCACCCCGGAAGGAACCCGTTCGGCGAATCCCAACTGGAAGAAGGGCTTTTATTACATTGCGCTGGAAGCGAAGATTCCTATCCTGTTGGCGGCTCCGGACTACGAGAAGAAGTGCATCGCACTGGAGAAGGAAATCATTCCTTGCGGAGACATCGACAAGGACATGCGTGAGATTAAGCTCTACTTCAAGGACGTGAGGGGGAAACACCCCAAGCGTTTTACCATTGGAGAGGTGTGAAAGCCTGCTCTTGCCAAACGCAATAAAACAGTGAAGAGGGATTGGAAACAATCCCTCTCCTTGTTATAAGTTTTTTCATTTTACCCTAAAACCAATCGCATCATGAATCGCCTGTTGTTTCTGTTGATAGGTTGCGCCGTCAGCCTGGTGGGTCAAGCCCAACAGTTGGACGAGACCACGCGGAACCGTTTGCAAGAGTTCTTCAGCGGCTACACAACCTCCGTCGCCCGCATCGGGCCGACAAGCCTGAAGTCCATCGAGCTGAACCACGAACAACGCCGGTTGGACATCTATCCCGAGAAGAATTTCGCTTACCAGCCCTTCACCAAAGAAACGGTCGACAGCATCTACCGATCCGTGAAACAGACTCTTCCCGGACCGGTCTGCTACTATCGCATCACCATCTATGCCGACGGCAAACCGATTGAAGAACTAATCCCCAACGCCCTACGAAAACGGGGAAAGGAGAAGGAGCGGCTTTGGAACGGCATCGATTACGAGGGAGAGGCATGGGTGAGAAACCTCTCACGCCCCTATCGCGTCACGGAAGGGTTGGAAGGGAGGCACGTAGCGGTGCATCAGAGCCACGGAAGATACTTCAAGAACGAAGAAGGCGTATGGAAATGGCAACGCCCCCGACTGTTCTGCTCCACGGAAGACCTCTTCACCCAATCGTTCGTGGTGCCCTACATTTTGCCGATGCTCGAGCACGCGGGAGCGGTCGTTTACTCCGCCCGTGAGAGGGACTGGCAACGGCACGAGGTGGTAGTGGACAACGACACACGGACGGCGGGCAGCCTCTATTACGAGGATGAGAACCGAAGAAGCCGATGGACAACGAGCGGAGCCAAAGGGTTCGCACAGGTGAAGCCGGTTTACCAAGACGGTGACAATCCCTTTAGGGACGGGACGGCAAGGTTCGTGAAGACCTCGTCGAAAAAGAGGCGGAAGACCTTTGCCGAATGGATTCCCTACATTCCGGAGGGAGGACGTTACGCCGTCTACGTTTCGTACCAGACCCTGCCCAACAGCGTGACGGATGCCAAGTACACCGTGTTTCATAAGGGCGGAGCGACGGAGTTTGCCGTGAACCAGCAGATGGGAGGCGGCACATGGGTCTACTTAGGCACGTTCGAGTTTGACGAGGGCAGCAACGACTACGGCATGGTGGTGCTGAGCAACGAGAGCAAACAGAAGGGCGTGGTCTCTGCCGATGCCGTACGGTTCGGAGGAGGCATGGGCAACGTAGGGCGTTCGTCCGAAGCCAACCCGGCGGTGACCGTGAGCGGCTTGCCGCGCTATCTGGAGGGATCTCGTTACAATGCCCTCTGGAGGGGGATGCCCGAGAATGTCTACAGTACCAAAGGGGGACTCAACGACTATGCCGATGACATCAACACACGTTCATACGAGCTCAACTACCTTTCCGGAGGGTCCATCTACAACCCACGGCAGGAGGGGCTGAAAGTCCCGTTTGAGCTTTCGGTCAGTGTACACAGCGATGCCGGTTTCTCACGGGAAGACGACTTCATCGGTTCATTGGGTATTTACACGACCGCATTCAACGGGGGGAAGTTGGGCACGCCCGTGTCGAGATACGCCTCCCGCGACCTAACCGACATGGTGCTCACGGGTCTCAAGCGCGACCTCAGCGCCACAATGGGCATCGACTGGGTGCAACGCGGCATGTGGAACAGCAACTACAGCGAGACCAGGCTGCCCCAAGTGCCTTCGATGATACTGGAGACGCTCTCGCACCAAAACTTTGCGGACATAAAGTTGGGACACGACCCGCGCTTCAAGTTCGCGTTTGGGAGGTCGGTCTACAAGTCCATCCTGAAGTACATCGCCACCATGCACGGAGAGAGCTATACCGTGCAGCCACTGCCTGTCACCCACTTTGCCGTCCAGCTCGACCCGAAGAAACGGATGGCACGACTGACGTGGCAACCGCAAGACGACCCCTTGGAGCCAACGGCCTCACCGCAAGGCTACATCGTCTACACGCGCATCGGGTTCGGCGGATTCGACAATGGGGTCGTGGTAAAGGGCAATTCCTATCAGAAAGAGCTGGAGAAAGGAATAACCTACAGCTTCAAGGTGGCAGCACTGAACAAGGGCGGCGAGAGTTTCCCGTCGGAGACCCTGTCCGCTTGCCTTGCGGAAAAGAGCGTGGGGACGGTTTTGATAGTGAACGGATTCAATCGGCTAAGCGGTCCGGAGACCATAGAGACCGCCGACCTGCAAGGATTCGACCTGCGTAAGGACATCGGGGTTCCCTACCTCTGCACGCCCGAATATTGCGGCGAACAAACCGGATTCGACCGGAGCGGGATAGGGATAGAGACGGAAAGCGGACTCGGATACAGTTCGGACGAACTGGAGGGGAGGCTCATTGCCGGCAACACGTTTGACTATCCGTTCGTTCACGGGAAAGCCATACAGGCGGCAGGAGGATACAGTTTCGCGTCGTGCAGCCGTGCAGCCGTGGAGAGCGGTCTTGTCCGCCCCGGTGACTATGCCATCGTGGACTACCTGCTCGGAGTGGAAAAGCAACCTTTCGACGAGCCTACGAAGCAATGGATGACAGCCTATTGCCGACAGGGAGGGAAGTTGCTCATCTCGGGCGCATACGTCAATGACGACCAGGCGGCGGACTTCACCTCCACCCTATTGAAATACCGTTCCGACGGTTGCATGTCGCACTCCACCTCCGATGAAATAATAGGCACGGGCATCCGTTTCCATATCTATCGGCAACCCAACGAGAAGAGCTACGCCGTACCTGCCCCGGCAAGCATCCTTCCTGTCGACGGAGCCATCTCCGCCTTTGCCTACACCGACGGCAACAGGGGGGCTGGCACTGCCTACAGGGGTACGGACTACCGTGTTTTCGTGTTGGGTTTTCCGTTCGAGAGCGTCACGGAACGGGCTGACCGGGAACATATCATGCGGGGAATCCTACAGTATCTCAGCAAATAGGCCGTGCCGAGTCAATAGACGATGTGGTCGTCCAACTCGCGTTTGATGGCCATCAGCTCTTCACGCAGAGCCTTCAGCCGGTCGATGACTTCCATATACTTGATGGTAGCGTCGGGGTTGCCCTTCAGCACTTGGCGCACGCCATCGAAGGACATTTTCTTCTCACGCACCAGGTGGTGTATCAAGCGCACGTTTTCTATGTCCTCGGCAGTGTATTGACGGACGTTTCGTCCCGCCTTCTTGGGATGAAGCAACTTAGGGAACGTCCGCTCCCAGTTGCGGAGCGACGCTTCCGTAACCTGGAACATCTCCGCCACCTCGCCAATGGAGTAGTAGAGCTTAAGTTTTTTGTTCGTAGTGAGAGCCATCCGTCTTTGTTTTTATCAGTCAAACACCTTGCCATGGTTGGCGGCCATCTGTATCATCTTGTCGTAGTCCTCCGCGCTCAGGTCCATGAAGTAATAGTTCACGGGGTTCACCTTATGCCCGTTCACCAGCACTTCGTAATGGAGGTGCGGCCCCGTACTCTTTCCACTGGAACCCACCTTCCCTATCACTTCGCCCCGCTGCACGCGTTGTCCCCGACGCACGTCCATGGCACTCAAGTGCGCATAGCGGGTGCGGTAGCCGAACCCGTGGTCCACCTCGATGATGTTGCCGTAGCCCGTCTCCCAGTCCGCCGAAGTCACCGTGCCGTCGCCCGTGACGTAGACCGGTGTACCCGTATTGGCGGAGAAATCCATACCGCCATGGAACTTGGGGGTCTGGTATATCGGGTCGATGCGCACACCGAAACCGGAAGCGGTATGTTTCAGGTTCTTGTTGGACACGGGTTGGATGGCGGGGATGCACTTCAGCATCTCGTCGTGGTCCTTGCACAGGGCAACCACCTCATCGAACGACTTGGACTGGATGTAGATTTGCTTCACCAGCAAGTCCGTCTTCTGCGTCGTGTTGATGACCAAGTCGGCGTTGGCCATGTCCATCAAGTCCCGGTAACGGTTCGTTTTCCCGTATCCGCCCAGACGAATGGCATCCGATATGGGGTCAGCCTGCAACACGACCCGATAGAGGTTGTCATCGCGCTGCTGAAGGTCCTGCATCACTTCCAGGGCTTCGTCCAACCTGTTGGACAGCACCTTGTACTGTGCCTGCATACGTGAGTTCTCTATCCGCAGGGCCTTTTCCGAGGGAGTACCCAAGAGCCAAAAGAGCAACAGGAAAAAGCCCGCGCCCAGCCCCATCCCCTCAAAAAGGCGACGCAGAATGCTCAGCGCACGCTGCCGCATGGTCGGATAGACCCGGTCATAGGTGCGGGTACGAGGATTGTATATGTAGTAAACTTTTCGCATTCAATGGTTTTCATATTGGCCTCCGAGAAGCCTTACAACAAGATTTTGCGGAATATTTGTGGCAAAAATAATAAAACGCACTATCTTTGCAAATCTTTTTCTCAGATATTAATTGATAACCTACAAATATGTTAACTGCAAACGAAATTAGAGAATCGTTCAAGAGTTTCTTTGAAACAAAAGGTCACTTGATTGTCCCTTCCGCCCCGATGGTGATAAAAGATGACCCTACACTGATGTTTACGAATGCCGGTATGAATCAGTTCAAGGACATTATCCTGGGCAACCACCCCGCCAAGAGCAAACGGGTGGCGGACTCACAGAAGTGCCTGCGCGTCAGTGGTAAACACAACGATTTGGAAGAGGTGGGTCACGACACGTACCACCACACCATGTTCGAGATGTTGGGCAACTGGTCGTTCGGTGACTACTTCAAGAAAGAGGCCATCTCATGGGCTTGGGAATATCTGGTAGACGTATTGAAGCTGGATCCCGCCAACCTCTACGCTACCGTGTTCGAAGGCAGTCCCGAAGAAAATATCGACCGCGACAACGAAGCGGCCTCCATCTGGGAACAGTTCCTCCCGAAAGACCACATCATCAACGGCAACAAGCACGACAACTTCTGGGAGATGGGCGACACGGGGCCCTGCGGTCCCTGCTCCGAGATTCACGTGGACTCACGTTCCGCTGAGGAAAAGGCCAAAGTTCCCGGACGCGAACTGGTCAACAAGGACCACCCGCAAGTAATCGAGATATGGAACCTCGTGTTCATGCAATACAACCGCAAGGCGGACGGCAGCCTGGAGTCGCTGCCTGCCAAGGTTATCGACACCGGTATGGGATTCGAGCGTTTGGTTCGCACCCTGCAAGGCAAAACGTCCAACTATGACACGGACGTGTTCCAACCTATCATCAAGGTCATTGGCGACCTCTCCGGCAACACCTATGGCAAGGACGAGAAGACCGACATCGCCATGCGTGTGGTTGCGGACCATGTGCGCACCATCGCCTTCTCCATCACGGACGGCCAGTTGCCCTCCAACGCCAAGGCGGGCTACGTCATCCGACGCATCCTGCGCCGCGCCGTACGCTACGCCTACACGTTCCTCAACCAAAAGCAGGCTTTCATGTACAGGCTGATACCTGCCTTGATAGACAACATGGGCGGCGCTTATCCTGAACTGAAAGTGCAGCAATCGCTCATCGAGAAGGTGGTGAAGGAAGAAGAGGAGGCTTTCCTCCGCACGTTGGAGACCGGCATCCGCCTGTTGGACAAGACCATGACGGAAGCCAAGGCAGCCGGGAAGACGGAAATCAGCGGCGTGGATGCCTTCACGCTCTACGACACGTTCGGATTCCCTATCGACCTGACGGAGCTTATCCTGCGAGAGAACGGGCTCACCGTAAACCTGAGCGAGTTCGATGCCGAGATGCAGAAACAGAAACAACGCGCACGCAACGCCGCCGCCGTAGAGACAGGCGACTGGGTTGTACTGAAAGAGGGCGAGACGGAGTTTGTAGGCTATGACTATACGGAATACGAGACCTCCATCCTGCGCTATCGTCAGGTGAAGCAGAAAAACCAGACCCTGTTCCAAATCGTTTTGGACAAGACTCCGTTCTATGCCGAGAGCGGTGGCCAGGTGGGCGACACCGGCGTGTTGGTCAGCGAGTTTGAAACCATCGACATCATCGACACCAAAAAGGAGAACAACCTGCCTATCCACTTGGCCAAGAAATTGCCCGAGCATCTCGACGTTCCGATGATGGCTTGCGTGGACACCGAGAAGCGGGCCGCCTGCGAAGCCAACCACTCTTGTACGCACTTGCTGGACGAAGCGTTGCGCCAGGTATTGGGTACGCACGTTGAGCAGAAGGGTTCGCTTGTCACTCCGGAATCCTTGCGTTTCGACTTCTCCCACTTCCAGAAGGTGACGGACGAGCAACTTCGTGAGGTGGAGCACTTGGTGAATGCCAAGATTCGTGCCAACGTTCCGTTGACGGAACACCGCAACGTACCCATCGAGAAGGCGAAAGAGCTGGGTGCCATCGCCCTCTTCGGCGAGAAGTACGGTGACCACGTTCGTGTCATACAGTTCGGTTCGTCCATCGAGTTCTGCGGCGGTACGCACGTCTCCGCAACCGGTAAGATCGGTATTGTCCGCATCGTCGCCGAGAGTTCCGTAGCCGCAGGCGTTCGCCGTATCGAAGCTATCACCGGAGCGAAGGTGGAGGCCATGATGGACACCGTCCAAGATACGATGAACGAGTTGCGCTCACTGTTCAACAACGCGCCGGACCTGAAGATTGCCATCCGTAAGTATATTGAAGAGAACGGTGGACTGAAGAAACAGGTTGAGGAGTACATAAAGGAGAAAGAAGCCTCTGTAAAAGAGAAGCTGAAAGCCTCCGCCAAACAGATTGGCGGCATCACCGTAGTGAAAGCCGTGCTCCCGATGCCCGCCGCATCGGTGAAGAACATCGCCTTCCAGTTGCGTGGCGAGATAGCGGAGAACCTGCTCTTCGTCTTCGGCTCCGTAGAGAACGGGAAGCCTCTGTTGACCGTGATGCTGAGCGATAACTTGGTAGCCGACGGTTTGAAAGCCGGCAACCTCGTGAAGGAAGCCGCCAAGCTGATTCAAGGTGGCGGTGGCGGCCAACCGCACTTCGCGACCGCCGGTGGCAAAACCACCGAAGGTCTCTCCGCCGCAGTGGACAAGGTCATCGAACTGGCCAACCTGTAACGGCTCAGTCCGAAAACCGGGTGGCGATTATTCGGTTGACCAGCCGTTAATCAAAGTCCGTTCGTTCAGTCAAGGAGATGCCCCGAAAAACGCAAGTACTTACGATGCCCGATGAAAGTACTTACGATGGCTCACGTAAGTACTTACGTTGCCCGATGAAAGTACTTACGTTGACAGGTGCATTAACTGAAGCAGTAGACACTCTAAATTGAGCCTTACTGAATTTTCCACCGGGTTTTCGGACAGCCCCCCTGTAACGACAACGAGGTATAGTCTCATCTGACGATGAGGCTATACCTCGTTTCCGTTCGGGGGCGATACGTTAAATCTGTGAGAAATATTGTAAAAAGAAGAACAGGGCAACAAAGAAGTTTCGTAACTTCGTGACGTGATTCTAAAAACCCACGAACTATGAACAACAACGCACACACTCCAAAGAAAGTAGTCACGTTTGGCGAAATCATGTTACGGCTTACGGCTCCCCACTTTCAACGCTTTCCGCAAGCCAATTGTTTCCTGGCCAACTATGGCGGCAGCGAAGCCAATGTGGCCGTGTCATTAGCCACCTTCGGCATCCCTACCGAGTTCGTCACCAGACTTCCGGACAACGCCATCACCCGCGCTTGCGTCGACTCGCTCCGCTCCTACGGACTGGGCACCGAGGGCATCATCTATGGCGGAAAACGTCTGGGCATCTATTACCTCGAAAGCGGAGCGGCTTTCCGTGGGTCTGACGTAGTGTACGACCGCGACGACTCCGCCTTCACCACCCTACAGCCCGGCATGATTGACTGGCGGAGCATCTTCGCCGACGCGGACTGGTTCCACTGGTCGGGCATAGCAGCCGCACTGACGCAAGGGACGGCGGATGTCTGTCTGGAAGCGCTACAGACCGCACGGGAGATGGGGCTTACCATCTCGTGCGACCTCAACTACCGAAAGAAACTGTGGAACTACGGTCGAAGCGCGGAAGAGGTGATGCGGCCGTTAATAGCCTACAGCGACGTACTGTTCGGAGCCGCCCCCGAATACAAGGAGATGATGCGCATAGACTCTCCCGACTTTAAGGCCACGGACACGGGCTACCAGCTCGACCTCAAAGGCTATGAGGAGTTTGGCAAACAGGTCAGCGCACAAGTGCCCAACTGCAAAAAGATTTTCCTGGAACTGCGCAACACGGTCTCCGCCAACCACAACCTGTTGGCTGCCGTCCTCCATTCGGACGGGGAGCTGAAGCATACGGGAATCTATGACATCGTGGACGAGGTGGACCGCTTAGGCGCAGGTGATGCCTTTGTGGCAGGGATGATTTATGGACTGCTCCGTTATCCCGACGACGACCAGAAAGCCCTGGAGTTCGCCCTCGCCGCCTCTACGCTGAAGAACACCATCTACGGAGACTTCAACCTCTCCACCGTAGAGGAAGTGGAGAGCCTCATGGCAGGCAACACGTCGGGACGCATCGCGAGATAAGACGGGGGTAAGGCGAGAAAACAAGGTACGCGGTTTCGCAGATGCGGCGGAAATGCGTACCTTTGCCCTTGAATTCATTTCCGATAATCATTAGAAAAAATATAGCTATGGCAAGATTCAAACGCATTCTGCTCAAGCTGAGCGGAGAGAGCCTGATGGGCGAGAAGAAATACGGCATCGACGAACAACGGTTGGCGCAATATGCCGAACAGATAAAGGAGATTCACGAGATGGGCGTGCAAATAGGCATCGTCATCGGTGGCGGCAACATCTTCAGAGGCCTCACCGGAGCCGGCAAAGGGTTCGACCGCGTGAAAGGAGACCAGATGGGTATGTTGGCTACGGTTATCAATAGTCTGGCCTTGAGTTCCGCCTTGACGGCGATAGGCGTGAAGGCCCGCGTGTTGACAGCGGTACGCATGGAGCCCATCGGAGAGTTCTACTCCAAATGGAAGGCGATAGACTGCATGGAACAGGGCGAAATCGTCATCCTGTCGTGCGGCACGGGTAGTCCTTACTTCACGACCGACACCGGTTCATCGTTGCGCGGCATCGAGATAGAGGCGGACGTAATGCTGAAAGGTACCCGTGTGGACGGCATCTACACGGCAGACCCGGAGAAAGACCCCACCGCGACGAAGTTCGACGACATCACCTACGACGAGGTGCTGAAGCGCAACCTCCGCGTGATGGACCTCACCGCCACCTGCATGTGCAAGGAGAACAATCTGCCTATCATCGTGTTCGACATGGATACGGTGGGCAACCTGAAGAGAGTGATGAGCGGTGAAAACATCGGCACGTTGGTGCACAACTGACCTGTAAGCGAGAGCCTGCGCATATGAAGAAAATAGCCAAGCAACTGACCGACCTGATAGGGAACACTCCCTTGCTGGAACTGACACGCTACAACGCCAAGCGGGGATTGCAGGCGACACTCGTCGCCAAGATAGAATCGTTCAATCCCGCCCATAGTGCCAAAGACCGCATCGCGTTGGCAATGATTGAAGACGCCGAGCGACGCGGCATACTGAAACCGGGCGCGACCCTCATCGAGCCAACCAGCGGAAACACCGGCATCGGGCTGGCGTTGGTGGCCACGGTGAAAGGCTACCACCTGATTCTCACGATGCCCGAGACCATGAGCGTGGAACGGCGCAATCTGCTGAAGGCCTATGGGGCGAAGCTCGAGCTGACCCCGGGAAGCAAAGGCATGGCCGGGGCAATCGCCCGGGCAGAAGAGTTGAAAGAGGAGATTGAAGGAGCCGTCATCCTTCAGCAGTTTGAGAACCCCGCAAACCCGGAGATGCATCGGCTGACGACAGGCGAAGAGATTTGGCGAGACACGGACGGACAGGTGGACATCTTCTGTGCCGGGGTTGGTACAGGCGGCACAGTGTCCGGGGTTGGCATGGCTCTGAAAGCCCATCGAAAGGAGATACAAATCTATGCCATAGAACCAGCCACCTCCGCGGTATTGTCCGGAGGCACGCCGGGACCGCACAAGCTGCAGGGCATCGGCGCAGGCTTTGTACCCAAAACATTCCACCGGGAAGTGGTGGACGGCATCATCCCCGTAGGCAACGACGATGCCATGCGTGCCGCCCGAGCCTTGGCCGCTGAGGAGGGATTGTTGGTGGGCATCTCCTCGGGAGCCGCCCTGCACGCGGCTACCCAGCTGGCTCTCCGGCCGGAGAACAAGGGGAAGACAATCGTGGTGCTGCTGCCGGATACGGGCGAACGCTACCTCTCTACGGAGCTCTTTGACAACGAACGGCATCCGCTCTGAACCAAACAAAAACTAACGCGACAAGTATAGTCAACCATGAATATAGCGACATTGATTTCGGGAGGCGTAGACAGTTCGGTTGTAGTCCATCTGCTTTGCGAGCAAGGCTACAAACCCGACCTCTTCTATATTAAAATAGGTATGGACGATGACCATGAGCTCACCTGCACGGCAGAGGAGGACATCGAGATATCCACCGCCATCGCCAAGAAATACGGGCTGAAGCTCAGTATCATCGATTTGCAAAAGGAGTATTGGGACAACGTGGTGGCCTACACCATCGACCGCGTGAAGCGAGGGCTGACACCCAACCCGGACGTGATGTGCAACAAACTGATTAAGTTCGGCTGCTTTGAGGAACGGGCAGGGAAGGACTACGACAAGACCGCTACGGGACACTACGCCACCACCCACGTGATTGACGGCAAGGTGTGGTTGGGTACTGCCAACGACCCGGTGAAGGACCAGACCGACTTCCTGGCACAGATAGACCGCATCCAGGTATCGAAACTGATGTTCCCCATCGGCACGCTGATGAAGAACGAGGTACGCGACATCGCCCTGAAGGCGGCACTCCCCAGTGCCAAGCGGAAGGACAGTCAAGGCATCTGTTTCCTTGGGAAGATTGACTACAACGACTTTATCCGCCGTTTCCTCGGCGAGAAAGAGGGTAAGGTGGTGGAATTGGAGACGGGCAAGCTCATCGGCAAGCACAAGGGATACTGGTTTCACACCATCGGCCAGCGCAAAGGGCTCGGTTTCGGCGGCGGGCCGTGGTTTGTGGTGAAGAAAGACATTGAGGAGAACGTGCTCTACGTCTCCCATGGCTACGACACGGAGAAGCAGTACGGCACGGAGTTCAACCTGCGCGACTTCCACTTCATTACCGACAACCCGTGGAACGAGCTTACGGGCGACATACCCGTTACCTTCAAGATACGGCACACCGAACTGCGCATTCCAGGCACACTGCAACGACGGGGCGACCTCTATCACGTGGCCAGCTCGCGACCCATACAGGGTATTGCGCCCGGACAGTTTGGAGTCATCTACGATGCCGACGAGAAGCTCTGCATCGGCAGTGGTGAGATTGCGTTATAAAAGAGGAATCTTAGCCAACGGAATCCTCTATCCGCAGAAATCTGCGCACAAAGGCAGTACCGGTTCCGTAGACACGGTAAGGCGAGGCGGCTCTTCGTTCTTTCCGCCAAAGGGCGAACTTAGCCGCCCACACATAGACCTGCGCATGCAACCAGTAGAACGACAAACCGAACAGTCCGCCCAGACACATGCCGCAAAGGATGTCACCAGGGTAGTGTACGCCCAAATAGATGCGCGAGTAACCCACCAATACCGTCCAGGGCAACAGGACAAACGCAGCCAAACGGGTACGGAAGTAGAGGATAAGGAAAGTCGCGAGGGCAAAGGTGTTGGCGGCGTGACAGGACGGGAAGCCATAGCGGCCGCCATGATAATCGTTCACGAGGTGAATGAAAGGGGAAATGGGATTGTCGGGATTGGAAGGGCGCAAACGGCATACCGCATGACGAATGGCGGATCCGCAAATCTGGTCGCTCAGCGTGATTGTCACAAAGATGAAGAGCAAACAGACAAGCCCCTTTGCCCACTTGGCGCGCCGGAAGATGAAGAAGGCAAGTATTATATAAAAAGGTATCCATACCCACTTGTCGCTCACAACCCACATAATCCCGTCAAACAAAGGCGAATGAAACCGGTTGAGGAACAACATCAGCTCCTTGTCCAATGCTTCCAGCCACTGAATCGCATCCCATAGAAATCCCATATAATCCAATTATTTTGATTTTCGAACCAAAAGTATGGATGGATTCTGAATAGATTTTGAATTCCTCTACCAAATCACTTAAAATTCCCAAATTATTGGACTGTTTCAGATTTCCTACAAAATTTATTCTTAATTTCGCTTCACGATTTCAAAGACGAGATACAAGATGAGACAAAGTAGAGAAAAATATCTGCTGTATGTGGGTGTGTGCTTGGCATTGATTCCAGTGCTTTTGCTTCGCGATTTCACGCCTTCCAATGAACTGCGTTATTTAAGCATCGCCGACGAGGCGTTGCGCAACCATACGTTGTTCGCCTTTACCAACCACGGCGTGCCCTATGCGGACAAGCCGCCCCTCTACCTATGGCTCATCATGCTGAGCAAGTGCCTGTTCGGTCAGTACCACATGTGGTTTCTCTCCCTGTTCTCATTGATTCCAGCCTTGGGAATCGTGAGGGTGATGGACCACTGGACCCGTCAGGACATGGACTCAGAGTGCCGTTCGGTAGCTCGTCTGATGTTGCTCACTTCCGGCTTGTTTACGGGTGTCGCCATCATTTTACGCATGGACATGCTGATGTGCCTGTTCATCGTGTTGGCCCTGCGGTCGTTTTGGAGAATGACATCCGGCAACTACCCGCGTGAGCGTTATCTCTTTCCCGTCTACATTTTCTTGGCAATCTTCACGAAAGGCCCGCTCGGACTGTTGATACCATTCTGTTGCTCCACCGTCTTCTTATTGTTGACGCACCGGGGCAAACAGTTCTTCCGTTACTGGGGATGGCGCACCTGGGGTATCTTGACCGCGTTCTGCGCCCTTTGGTTCGGTGCTACCTACATGGAAGGAGGCAGCGACTACCTCAATAACCTGCTGTTCCACCAGACCATAGACCGGGCCATCCATTCGTTCCACCACGAAGGACCGATATACTATTACCTGATATCGATTTGGTACAGCTTGGCACCTTGGTCATTACTGGCCATCGGTATCATCCTCGCCGTGCTGCGCCCGAAAGTAATCTACAGTGACTTGCAACGCTTCTTCCTGACGGTCATCGTCACCACTTTCGTATTGATTTCGGTCATCAGCGCCAAACTGCAAGTGTACATGTTGCCGCTGTTGCCGTTTCTCATCTACGGGTCGATGATGTTCCTCCCGCGCTTCCGTCAAAACAACTGGTTGCGTGCGGCCGTTGCCTTGCCTGCTGTAGCGTTGGCACTCGTCTTGCCGGCTTTGGTGGTGTTGGCTTCTGCAACAGATTTGAAACATTTGGACAACGGGTGGTTCATTGCCGGAAGCGCATTCCTTTCAATAAGCGGAGTCTATGCGCTTTGGCAAATCTACAACAAGAAAGAGCCTCAGTTCATCACCACCGCCATGCGTTCGATGGGCATCGGGGTATTGTGCTGTGTGTTCGTTGGAGGCTGGGGTATCCCCTACCTCAACAAGGACATCAGTTACCGTGCCGTGTGCGAGCGTGCGTTGGAGATTTCCAAGGAGAAAGGAATCTCGGACTTCCACGTGTGGGGCATCAGACGGGCAGAGAACATGGACGTTTACCTGAACCAACCGGTGGAAATCCTGCCGAAAGACCAAGTGCCCTCTTCTCCCAAGGAAGTCCCGGCTATCCTGTTGCTGAACAAGAAGGACTTGAAGTACCTGCCCGCTGATGCGGAGACGGAAGTGGTAGGCCACTATGCAGTGGTGGTCTGCACGGAAAAGGACCAGATTGATTCCTTGGCAGCTCTCCACAAAGATAAGGAATAGAGGGAAGAGGACAAACCGTTAGACGGGCTTTCTGAAAAGAACGGAAAAGCAGTGCTTGCCGTTGTTGAAGGCGTAGCCAACTTCCCAACCGTGGAAATCGCAGACGGATTTCACGATAGCGAGCCCCAGTCCGTTGCCCTTCTTCTCCACATCGCCCGACCGGAAACGCCGGAACAGCATAGAGGCATCGAGTGCCCCTTCCGTATCGGAGGCGGTGTTTGTCACTACAAGCCTGTCGTCTTTCAAAACAATCTCTATAATCCCTCCTGCGGAGGAGTGGCGGATGGCGTTTACAATCAGGTTTTTCAGCAAGCTCTCCAGCAACGGTTGGTTGGCGCGTATCTTTTTCCTTCGTTTACGCTCATCCCGAAGTTGAATGGTGGTGCCATTGAGCAGCACATCGTACATCGGCAACGATTCGTCCAGCAAATCCTTCACGTTCACCTCTTCCATGGTCTTGTACTGTGCATTGTCTATCTTCGCCAGCATCAACAGGTTGCGGCTCAGGTGGCTCATGCGCATCGTCAGTTGGTAGAGGTCGGACACGAGCTTCATCTGTTGCTCGTTCATATTCTCCTGCATCAGCAGGTCGAGCTTGCCGCGGATGATGGCCAGCGGGGTCTGCAGTTCGTGCGAAGCGTTCTCGGTAAACTCCTTCTGTATGCGAAAAGCCTCGCGGCTTCGCTCCATCAGCTGTTTCAGCGAGTTGTTCAACCGGTTGAACTCGCTGATGTCCGTCTCCATAAACTGCGGCAGTTCGTCTTGTGCCAGATTGAACTGTTCCGTCTTCTTCAGGGTGTCATCAAAGGGAAGCCACAGCTTACGGGTAATGAAACGGACAGTGATGAACATGGCGACGGTGACCGCCAACGAGACGAGCAGGAACTGCAGGGTGACACCCGCAATGATGTCGCGTTCCAAGTCCAAGGGAGGAATGCCCTGTCCGCGGTTCACCGATTCGATAATGTCTATCAAATCTTCCGCATAGAATTGTTTGGTGAGCACATAGAAGACCGGCGTAATCAGAAAGAGAACGACAAAAGCGCAGTAGACGTACCGACGCAGCGTGCGCGACAGCAACATGCGCATCCGTTTAGGGTTGGCACTACCGCTCATGACTCTATCATCCATTTATAGCCCGTGCCGTAGAAGGTCTTGATGCAGTTCTTCTGTCCGGCCTCTGCCAGTTTGGCTTTCAGATTCTTGATGTGGGCATAGACGAAATTGAAGTCGCCCATCATGTCCGCCATGTCACCGCTCAGGTGTTCCGCCAACGCACTCTTGGAAATGACCCGGTGACGGTTCTCGATGAAGAAGAGCAGCAATTCATATTCACTCTTGGTCAGGTCCACGCTGCGGTCGCCTACGGAAACAATCTTGCCGAAGAGGTCGATACGGATTTCACCGTTCTGTAGCACATTGCTGGACTTGAAGTTCTTACGCCGCAAGAGGGCGAAGATACGCATTCCCAGTTCGGGCAAGTGGAAGGGTTTGGGCATGTAGTCGTCCGCGCCAATCTGCAAGCCGGAGACCTTGTCCTCGAGCGAATCCTTGGCAGACACAATGATGACACCCGTCTGAGGTGAGCGTTGTTTAATTTCCCGCAGGATATCCAGTCCGCTGCCGCCGGGCAACATCAAGTCGAGCAAGATGCAGTCGTACTCATAGAGTTCCACCTTGGACATGGCGGTGGCAAAAGTGAACGCCTGTTCGCAAAGGTAGTCCTCACGGCTCAGGAAACTCACGATGCTGTCCGACAACTGACGCTCATCTTCAATAATCAATAGTTTCATCGCTGTACTTCAAAAAAGAATCCGGTGACAAAGTTAGCAATGTAATTCAAACATCACCCCATCCAACGCATTAAAAAGGTGTTACAATGGCGTGTTTGAAGACAGGTCGCAAGTTTTTTCCTGTTTTTGTCTAAGGTTTAGCCCGATTTCAGTATTTTTGCAGATAGATGGGCGTATGCTCCAATTTAACAAGACGATAGCACATGTTCTTTAGAGATATAGTCGGACAAGAAGAGATTATCAAGCGGTTCATCCTGGAGGTAAGCGAAGGGCGTGTTCCTCACGCCCGGTTGCTTTGCGGTCCGGAGGGTACAGGCAAGCTGCCGCTTGCCATTGCCTACGCGCGCTACCTCTGTTGTTCCAACCGGACTGCGGAGGACGCTTGCGGCACCTGTCCGTCGTGTATGCAGTTCAACAAGCTGGCGCACCCCGACCTTCACTTCGTCTTTCCGGTGATAAAGAAAGGGAAGGAGGCTCCCGTCAGCGACGACTATATCAGCGAATGGCGCAACTTGGTGACCAAGTCGCCCTACTTCAACCTGAACCATTGGTTGAAGGAGATGGGCGCGGAGAACCAGCAAGCCATGATTTACGAGAAAGAGAGTGGAGAAATCCTGCGAAAGCTCTCATTGAAGTCGTTCGAGGGAGGATACAAGGTCATGATTGTCTGGCTGCCCGAGAAGATGAACGAGTCCTGCTCCAACAAGCTGCTGAAAATACTGGAAGAACCTCCCACACAGACGGTAATCATATTGGTATCCGAGAATCCGGACTTATTGTTGGCGACAATCCGGAGCCGTACGCAGTGCATCAACTTCCCCCGCATCGACGAGAGGGAGATTGAGACCACGCTGGAACGGAAGTACGGGTTGGGACAGGACGACGCACGGTTCATTGCGCATGCCTCGGGAGGTGACTTCATCAAGGCTCTGGAAGCCTTTCACCTGAACGATGAGAACAAGGCTTTCTTTGACTGGTTTGTCAGTCTGATGCGGTTGGCCTACCAGCGCAAAGTGAAGGAGATGAAGGCATGGAGCGAGCAATTGGCGGGCATCGGACGCGAACGGCAAAAGAACTTCCTCTCCTACTGCCAGCGGATGATTCGCGAGAACTTCATCTACAACTTCCATCAGGAAGCCCTCTCGTACATGAACCGCGAAGAGAAGGAGTTCGCGCAGCGGTTCTCCCCGTTCGTCAACGAGCGCAACGCCATCGGCATTATGGACGAATTAAACGAAGCACAACGGCATATCGAACACAACGTGAACGCGAAGATGGTATTCTTCGACTTCTCGCTGAAGATGATTGTGCTGATTAAACAATAACATATAATTGAAAGAGATGACAGATTTCATACTGAAGAACGGAAGCGGAAACCTTAGCGCAAAAGGCTGCGGACGGCAGGACAACAAGCTGAACACCTACGACTGGCTTGCCGACGTGCCCGGGAACAGCGAGCTGTGCGACATGGTGGAAGTGCAATTCAAGAATACGCGAAAAGGATATTACCGCAACAGCAACAACCTGAAGTTGGAAAAGGGCGACGTGGTGGCCGTGGAGGCAAGTCCCGGACATGACATCGGCACGGTGACGCTCACCGGACGGTTGGTGCCGCTACAGATAAAGAAGGCGAACCTGAAACACGACGCGGAGATAAAGCGCATCTACCGGAAAGCCAAACCGGTGGACTTGGAGAAGTACGAGGAGGCGAAAGCCAAGGAGCACGATACCATGATACGGTCACGGCAGATTGCCGCCGACCTGAAGCTGAACATGAAGATTGGCGACGTGGAGTACCAGGGGGACGGCAACAAGGCCATCTTCTACTACATCGCCGACGAGCGCGTGGACTTCCGGCAGCTGATAAAGGTGCTGGCGGACGCTTTCAAAGTGCGCATCGAGATGAAGCAGATCGGTGCCCGGCAAGAGGCGGGACGCATAGGCGGTATCGGTCCCTGCGGACGGGAACTCTGCTGCGCCACCTGGATGACGAGTTTCATCTCCGTCTCCACCAACGCGGCGCGCATTCAGGACATTTCGCTCAATCCGCAGAAATTGGCTGGGCAGTGCGCCAAGCTGAAATGCTGCCTCAACTACGAGGTGGACTCCTATGTGGAATGTCAGAAGAAGATGCCTTCCAAGGAAGTTACCTTGGAGACGGCGGACGGCACGTTCTACTTCTTCAAGGCGGACATACTGAAAGGCGAAATCACCTACTCTACCGACAAGAATTTCGCGGCCAACTTGGTGACTATTTCCGGGAAAAGGGCGTTTGAGGTGCTCAACATGAACCGTAAGGGACAGAAACCGGAGAGTCTCAGCGAGGAGAGCGGCCACAACGAACCGAAGCGTCCGATAGACCTGTTGGAGCAAGAGAGCGTGACCCGATTCGACCGGAGCAAGAACGCCAACCGGAAGAAAAAGAAGAAAAACGGCAACAAACCCAACCAGCCGGACAACAACCGGGCGGCCAACAATCCGCAACAGGCCAAAGAGCAACAGCCGCGACAGGGTAACAGACCGCAGCAAGGCGGAAAGCCCCAACAGGGAGACAGACCCCAGCAGGGCGGCAAACCCCAACAAGGAGACAGGCCTCAACAGGGCGGCAAACCCCAACAGCCAAAGGGACAACGGAACGGAGAGGGACGTAGCCAACAGCCCCACAACGGGAATCGTCCGGGCAACCATGGCAATCACGAAGCGAAACGGCCTCGCCAACAACCGAACGAGCGGCGTGAGAACAACCGAAACGACAAAGACAATGCGCAGAAAAGCCAAGAGCCTGCTAACGGCTAACGCCATTCTTCTTACAGCCGGGTTGTTGGCTTCGTGCCAACCGGATTGTCTGTATCACTCTTTTCAAACGTTCGGCGAAGAGGGTTGGAACAAGAGTGATACACTCGTCTTCGACCTTTCCAAGGAGGCTATTGAAGAGGGGGACTACGACCTGCAGGTGGAGCTGCGCAACACGCCGGAACTGAAGTTCAAAGACCTTTGGCTGGTTGTCTACGCCAACAACGCCGATTCGCTCCGTTTCGAGAGCGACACGTTGCAGTGCCAGTTGGTCAACGACAAGGGCAGGTATGTCGGTTCGGGGCTTAACCGCTATTACCAGACCACGCATCATGTGAAAACGTTGCATCTCAGCAAGCGGCACGACGTGCGCATCAAACTGGCGCACTACATGAAGAAGGGGCGACTCACGGGCATCCACGATGCGGGAATCCGGCTAACCAAGAAGGAGTAGCCAATCCCCGATGATGCCGTTCTCAAAGGGAGTTCTTGTTCTCTATGTCTATCCGCAAGAAGACAAACAGCAGGATAGTGAAGCCCCACAGCGAAGAACCTCCGTAGCTGAAGAACGGCAACGGGATGCCTATCACCGGGGTCAATCCGAGCACCATACCTATATTAATAAACAGGTGGAAGAAGAAAATGCTGGCTACCGAATAGCCGTACACCCTGCCGAATGTAGTGTTCTGTCGCTCCGCCATCGCTATCAGCCGTATGATGAGGAACATATAGAGTATCAGCACGGCTGCGGAACCTACAAAGCCCTCCTCCTCACCCACGGTACAGAAGATGAAGTCCGTGTCCTGCTCGGGCACGTATTTCAGTTTGGTCTGTGTTCCATTGCGGAATCCTTTCCCCAGAAAGCCGCCCGACCCAATGGCAATCTTGGATTGGTTCACGTTGTAGCCGGCACCGGCCAAGTCCTGTTCCATACCCAACACCACCTTGATACGCATCTGTTGGTGCGGCTGCAAAACCTTGTTGAACACAATGTCGTTGGAGAAAAAGAAGAGAGCGGAGACTACCGTGAACAGGGAGATGAGCGCAAAGGATTTCCTGTGTTTCTTCACACTCAGCACCAACAAGTAGACCACCCACCCGACACAGATGGCCAGTTGCACCCACATCAAGTCAAAGGGAATCACATACTGGGCTATCAGGAAAGCCAACAAGGTGACAAGTAACGTGACGGACAAGGAGATGCGCGCTTGGGACTTTTCTTTAGTGTAGACCCACATAAGTCCTGCCGTGAAGCAGGGTATCATCAGCATCACGGCGAACGTGCCCAACGCCGTAGGGACGACCTCGGTCAACGGGACTTCGGAGAACCGGACACCCACAATGAAATAGGTCGCCAGACAGACACCGAAGAAGAGGAATGCCCCGGACATGCCTTCGCGGTAGAGCATCAAGAAGAATGCCAGATAGACCAAGGCCGATCCGGTCTCCTTTTGCAGGACTATCAGTCCCATGGGCAACAGTACCAGCATGACCACGGTCAGCAACGAACGGGAATTGGAGAGCGTGAAGCCATAGACCGACATCACCTTGGCCACCATCAAAGCGGTGGAAAACTTGGCGAACTCCGCAGGCTGTAGACTGACGGGGCCGAACTTTATCCAGGAGTAGGAGCCCTTTGTGTCTTCCGCCAGAAAAGGCGTGACAAACAGCAGGAAAAGCATCGCCACGTAGAAGACAATGGAGAAGACTTCATAGACCCGTTCCTCTATCATGAGCAAAACCGTGCCCAAACCAAGAGAGCATAAAATCCAGACCAGTTGCTTCCCGGAACGGGTGTCGAACGAGAAGAAGTCCATATCTTCGTAAGTGAAGCTGGCTCCGCAGACGCTGAACCAACCGAAGATGACCAGTGCCAGATAGATGAGAATGGTTATCCAATCGACCGACTTGAATATACTAACGTTCCTTGTTGTCATACATGATTCTCCTTTGTTGGAATTCCGTTGCTTTCAATTCGCTTTGCGGAGAGAGTTCCCCGTTGAGGTACTGCTCCATCATCAAAGCACCGATGGGTACGCCATAGACCGCTCCGAAACCGCCATTCTCCACATAGACGGCGATGGCTATCTTCGGGTCGTCCTTGGGGGCGAATCCCATGAACACGGAGTGGTCATGCCCCCTATTCTGTGCCGTACCCGTCTTTCCGCACACCTCGATGCCGGGGATATTGGCTCCCCGACAGGTTCCGCCCAACACGGCCTCGCGCATACCGTTGACCACCACTTCGTAGTATTTCTTTTCCACTTTGGTATAGTGAGGCACTTGGTAGATACTGTCAATCGCCCCGTCCTCTACCTCTTTCACCACGTGAGGGACGTAGTAGTAGCCCCGGTTGGCGATGGTAGCTCCCAAGTTGGCTATCTGAAGGGGTGTCAGCGTCACCTCACCCTGACCGATGGCAATACTGATGATGGTGAGTCCATTCCACGAACCCCGGTAGTTCTTGTCGTAATAGTCGGCGTTCGGAATCATTCCCCGCTTCTCGCCGGGGATGTCCACTCCCAACTGATAGCCGAAGCCCATGGAGACCATGTAGTCCTTCCAGGTGGTCATGGCATTCTGCACAGAGCCGTACTTCTTGCGGGCACCCATCATATAGTAGAGTCCCCAGCAGAAATAGCCGTTGCACGAGGTAGCGATAGCGGGCACCAACGGCAGGGGCGATCCGTGGGCATGACAACCGACACGCAGACCTTTGAACACGAAACCGTTTGAACAGGGATAACACGTTTCGGGGGTTATAATCCCCTCCTGCAAGAAGGTAAGGGCTTGCGAGGTCTTGAAGGTAGACCCCGGTGGATAGGTTCCCGACACGGCTCGGTTGAGCAACGGTTTCCAAGCGTTACGGGTCATTGCCAAGTGATTGGCACCCCGTTGACGGCCAATCATCAGATGGGGGTCGTACGAGGGAGAGGAAACCATGCAAAGTATCTCACCGGTGGAGGGCTCTATGGCTACGATGCTTCCTATCTTCCCTTCGAGTAGCCTCTCGCCCAGTTGCTGCAGCTTAATGTCCAGACCCAAGGTAAGGTTCTTGCCCGGCACGGGAGTCTTGTCGAACGCCCCGTCCATATAGTGGCCTTGGATACGGCCACGTGCATCACGGAGCAGAATCTCCGCGCCTTTCTCCCCACGCAGCTGTTTCTCATACGAGC
This sequence comes from Acutalibacteraceae bacterium, assembly GCA_963652075.1. Classification (GTDB taxonomy): domain Bacteria; phylum Bacteroidota; class Bacteroidia; order Bacteroidales; family Bacteroidaceae; genus Phocaeicola_A. The sequence goes on along the minus strand of CAVJRQ010000085.1, from coordinate 27,395 downwards.
GTTCCACGCCCTGTTTGCCGATGTAGTCGCCCATGCGGTAATAGTCGTCATCCGCGATGTCGCTCTTGGAGACTTCACCGATGTCACCCAGTACGTGAGCACCTACGTTGCAGGTGTATTGGCGAATGTTCCGTTTGCGGGTAGTAAATCCTTTGAAGCGAAACGCTTTCTCTTGGAACACGGCGAACTCCTTACCGGACAGCTGGTTGACGAACACCTGCTCCGTGTAGCGCGAATAGCCGGGGTTGAGATTGCGGTTCTTGATGGTCTTCATGCGCTGGATGAACTGTTCTTTCGTAATGTCCAGCGTTTCACACAAGTCCAGCGTATCGAGGTTTTCTACCTCATTCATGACGACCATCACGTCGTAGGCGGGTTGGTTATACACCAGCAATTCCCCGTTGCGGTCATGGATGACGCCTCGTGCGGGGAACAGCACTTTGTTGAGGAAGGCGTTGCCGTCCGCATATTGCTTGTAGTCGTTACTCAGTATCTGGAGGGTGAAGAGCCTCAGGATGTAGACGAGGACGACAGCAACCACGATGCCGCCAATGACATATTTCCTTTTCTCAAGATTATAGTCACGCATAGGTCAACGGGTCACTTTTTACTGATGCTGTCGATAGCCAACACGCACAGAGTGGTCAGCAGCGCACTGGAGACTGTCGCCACCAACAGGTAGAACCAATCAAAGAAAGAGAATGACTCCAGTGTAAACAGAAGGAGGTGATGGATGGAGACCGCAATCAGCACATAACGGAAGAACTTTCCGATGCCGAAGCTTTGGATACCCGGATAGACGGTATTGTCCGAACTCTCGTGGGCAACGAAGAGGTTCAGCAGTCCCGGACGCACGAACGCCAGGAATGTGGTTGCCGCGGCGTTAAGTCCCAAGGTGTTGGAGAAAATGTCGACCGCCAGTCCCAGACAGAATCCCCAAAGCAGGAGGGCAAGACGCGAGGTGGTGTTGCCGATGACGAGTATCAGGTAAACATATATCAAAGGCTTGGCGTAACCCAAGATGCAAATATGGTTCATTATCATGGCCTGCAGAAGGACAAGCGCCAGGAACCATCCTATATTTTTGAGGGAATCAATCGTCATCTTTAGCTAATTTTTTAGAAATACCTCCACGTCCGTAGAATATCATTTAATCCGCTCCTGCAACTCTTTCTGTTCGTCCATGTTCTTGCGGGCGACAACTTTCACTTGGTTCAGACGGCCAAAGTCGGTAGAGAGCCTTACCTTCAACAAGAAAGAGAGACCGTCACGCGAATCGGAGATTTCCTCTACCGTGCCCACCATCAACCCTTCGGGGAAGATGGGCGTGAATCCCGTGGTTACGATGGTGTCGCCCACCTCACAGATAGAGTGTCGGGGCATGTCCACCAGGTTGGCGTATCGGCAATCGCCGCCGTCCCACTTCAGGTAGCCGAAATAGTTGGAGTCGCTGATTTTGCAGCTAATGCTCGCTTTGCTGTTGAGCACGGAAATCACCAGTGAGTAGTGGGGCGAGGTATGGTAGACAATGCCCACTACGCCACGGCCGTCCACAACGCCCATCTCCTCTTTCACACCGTCCAGCGCGCCTTTGTTTATCGTGATGAAGTTGTCCGTGCGCCGGATAGAGTTCACCACCACCTCTGCGTCCATCAAGGTACACTCCTTCTCGATGACTTGCATCAGAGAGTCTACATGAACGGAATCTCCGTGGTGATGAATCAGACAGTCCCTGCGCAATGCCGCAATCTGTTGTTCGAGCGACAGGTTGCGCTCCATCAGCTGTTCATTCACTGTCTTCAAGTTGAAATAGGAGGCAACGTCGCTACAAGCCTCATGGAGATTCCCGACGAGACCGTTTGCCGAAGAAAAATACGCACTACCCTGATAGTTGTTGAAACTGAACAACATCCAAAAGCTGATAGCCTCCAGCAAGATGAAAAGAAACCAGTTGTTGTATTGTACAAAAAAACTGAGCAGAGTACGCACGAATCACCACTTTAAGTTGCCAACAAAGCGAAATCGGGGAAGACCCGATTTCGCTTCTACTATAATCTCATTAGACAGACACCTTCATCAACGCATCAGGAAAGAGAACTTGTCTATGTTCTTCAACGCGATGCCGGTACCTCTCGCCACACTGTGCAGAGGGTCGTCCGCAATGTGGAACGGGATGTTTATCTTCTCCTCCAAACGTCTGTCAAGACCTCTCAACAGCGCACCGCCACCGGACAGATAGATTCCGTTGTGTACCACGTCGGCATACAGTTCAGGAGGCGTATTCTCGAGGGCGTTCAGCACAGCCATCTCTATCTTGGCAAGGGATTTCTCCAGACAGTGCGCAATCTCCTGGTAGCATACGGGCACTTCCATAGGCAGGGCGGTGATGCAGTTCGGGCCATGCACGACGTAGTCTTCCGGTGCGTCGTCACCCAAATCCGTCAAGGCAGACCCCACGGATATCTTGATACGCTCGGCCATACGTTCGCTGACCTTCACGTTGTGTTGGCGTCTCATGTACTCCTGGATATCCGCCGTGAAGTCATCACCGGCGATACGGATAGAGCTGTTGGTCACGATACCGCCCAAAGAGATGACGGCGATTTCCGTCGAGCCGCCACCTATATCGATAATCATGTTACCTACGGCACCTTCCACGTCCAGTCCGATTCCGACCGCCGATGCCATCGGCTCGAAAATCAGATACACGTCGCGGCCGCCGGCATGCTCCGCGGAGTCGCGTACGGCACGCAGTTCCACTTCCGTACTGCCCGAAGGAACACCGATGACCATCCGCAAGGAGGGCGAGAAGAGACTGTGACCCATGTTCACTTTCTTGATGAGTCCGCGCATCATCTGCTCACAAGCGTTGAAGTCGGCAATCACGCCGTCGCGCAAAGGTCTCACGGTACGTATGCCGGGATTCTCCTTCTCATACATCATTTTTGCACGCTCGCCCACGGCAATCATCTTGTCCGTGATTTTGTCGAGTGCTACCACCGACGGCTCGTCCACTACAATCTTACCGTTCGAGGTAATGATGGTATTGGCGGTACCGAGGTCAATGGCTATTTCTTTTGTAAACGAAAACAGTCCCATTTTATATAGCTAATTTATTAATGTTTAAAATGGCGGAAACCGGTTGTTACCATAGCCAGTCCGTGCTCATCGCAATAATTGAACGACAACTCGTCCTTGATTGACCCGCCCGGTTGGATAACGGCGGTAACGCCAGCCTTGTCGGCTATCTCCACGCAGTCGGGGAACGGGAAGAAGGCATCGCTTGCCATCACCGCACCCGTCAAGTCGAAACCGAAGTTATGGGCTTTGTCAATGGCCTGCTTCAGCGAGTCCACTCTCGAGGTCTGGCCGACACCGCTCGCCAACAGCTGTTTGTTCTTGGCAAGCACGATGGCGTTGCTCTTGCTGTTCTTCACAATCTTGTTCGCGAACAGCATATCCTCCACCTCGGCATCCGTAGGAGCCTTGGCAGTTACCTGCTTCAGGTCGGCCTTTGTTTCTATATCCAAGTCCTTGTCCTGAACCAGCACGCCGTTCAGCACCGAACGATACTGACGTTTCGGGAGGGCGATGTCTTTCCGTACCAGAATGATGCGGTTCTTCTTTTGTCCCAAGATCTCCAGCGCGTCCACATCATAGTCGGGAGCGATGATGACCTCGAAGAATATCTTGTTGATTTCTTCGGCGGTAGCCCGGTCAATCACCTCGTTGGTGATGAGCACGCCACCGAACGCCGACACGGGGTCACCTGCCAAGGCGTCTTTCCATGCCTCCAACAGCGTCGGGCGCGAAGCCAGTCCGCAAGCGTTGTTATGTTTAAGGATAGCGAAGGTTATCTCGTCGAACTCGTCAATCAAGTCCACCGCCGCATTGATATCCAACAGGTTGTTGTAGGAAATCTCCTTGCCGTGAATCTGGTCGAACATGTCGTCGAGATTACCGAAGAAGTAGCCTTTCTGGTGAGGGTTCTCGCCGTAGCGCAACAGTTTCTGGTCATCGTAAGCGCAACGGAAAGCAGAACCTTCGTTATTGTCGAAGTAGTTGAAGATTGCCGAGTCGTAGTGCGAAGAGACAGCGAAAGCCTCCTTGGCGAACCACTTGCGTTCTTCCAGCGTAGTTTTCGCGCCCCGGTCGAACAGGATGTCGCGCAGCGGTTTGTATTGGTTCTTGCTTGCCACAATCACCACGTCCTTGAAGTTCTTGGCACCGGCACGAATCAGCGAGATACCGCCTATATCTATCTTTTCGATTACGGCAGCCTCATCCGCACCGGATGCCACCGTCTCTTCAAACGGATAGAGGTCTACGATGACCAAGTCAATCTCGGGAATCTCATACTGGGCAATCTGCTTCTGGTCTTCCTCCAGGTCACGACGGCACAGGATGCCACCGAACACCTTCGGGTGCAAGGTCTTGACGCGGCCGCCCAAGATGGAGGGATAGGAAGTCAAATCTTCCACAGCCTGACAGGGATAGCCCAAGGATTCAATGAATTGGCGAGTACCACCCGTTGAAAGAAACTGCACCCCCTCTTGATGAAGTTTGGAGAGAATCTCGTCCAAGCCTTCTTTATGATAAACCGACACTAAAGCGGTTTTTATACTCTTCGTTTCAGCCATAAACCAATTAATTTTATGTTTGGGCGCAAAGATAAGTATTTTACGACACAAAATCCCAACAAAAAAGCAAAGATTATATCAAAAAAACGTATAAATCCGTCTCGCACGCATAAAAAAGCGAAAGAGCCGCTCCATCAACGGAGCAGCTCATCCTACACTTAAAAAACAGGTATATATGAAAAAACTACAATGGTAATCCATTTCTATTAGAATCTCCAGACCGAACAACCGCCTTCAATGAATCAGCCTAGCAGCCCCGTCCTTGATTCTAAGTCGATACAAAAGTATGTCATTTATTTGAAACAGGAAAATAAATTATACGAAAATCGCATTTTCTTATACGAAACCGACAAACTTAACGATAAGCCCGCTGTCTTCTTGACACCGAACCGGAGCCTGTCGGTCCGCAGGAATCCCGTACTGATTATCAGACAAAGTTTCGCCCTGAAAGTTTAACGGGTACATCCGCCCAACTGCCTTTTTGAATAAAAAGTACCGAAAAGGTTGCATTCTATTGAATTAATAAATACCTTTGTTCTATCAATTGCGAACGCATTGTATAAACGAATAAAAACTTTAAGATTATGATAGACGTACAGACTTACTTGAATGACGCCGAAGAGAAGATGCAAATGGCGGAGATGTATCTGGAAGAACAGCTCTCGCGCATCCGTGCCGGAAAGGCCAACGTTCACATTCTCGACGGCATCCGCGTGAACTCATACGGCAGCATGGTGCCGCTCAACAACGTGGCGGCAATCACTACCCCGGACGCGCGCACCATCGCCATCAAGCCTTGGGACAAATCGATGTTCAAGGTGATTGAGAAGGCCATCATGGATTCCGAAGTGGGCATCACCCCCGAGAACAACGGTGAGATTATCCGCCTCGGCATTCCGCCGTTGACCGAAGACCGACGCAAACAGCTGGCCAAACAGTGCAACAAGGAGGGCGAGACGGCAAAAATCAGCATCCGCAACGCGCGCCGCGACGGCATTGACGGACTGAAGAAAGCCCTGAAGGAGGGTATGCCCGAAGATGCCGAGAAGGATGCCGAAGCCAAGCTGCAAAAGGTTCACGACAAATACATCAAGAAAGTGGAGGACATCCTTGCCGCAAAGGACAAGGAGATTATGACAGTATAAACTCAACAAAAGAGATACCGGAAAGGGAATGACGCACGGATACCCCGAGGCAAACGGCAGTTCCCTTTCCGGATTTTTCTTTCCAAGAAGGCAGGCATGAAAGGATTAGTCATCAAGAACACGGGCAGCTGGTACTTAGTGAAGACCACGGACGACCGGTTGGTCAACTGCAAGATAAAAGGCAACTTCAGGCTGAAGGGCATCCGTAGTACAAACCCCGTGGCAGTGGGCGACCGGGTGGAGATTATCTCCAATGCGGAAGGCACCGCCTTCATCTCCGAAATCGAAGAACGGAGGAACTACATCATCCGTCGCTCGTCCAACCTTTCCAAGCAATCGCACATCCTTGCCGCCAACCTGGACCAATGTTTTCTCATCGTCACCGTCAACTACCCTGAGACCTCCACCATCTTCATCGACCGCTTCATCGCTTCAGCCGAGGCGTACCGCATTCCGGTGCAGCTCGTCTTCAACAAAACGGACCGTTACGACGAAGACGAGACGCGTTACCTCGACGGGTTGGTGAACCTCTACACCGGCATCGGCTATCCTTGCCACAAGGTCTCCGCCGTCACGGGCGAGGGCATTGACGGACTGCGCCAACTGATGTCCGGCAACGTCACCCTCTTCTCGGGCAACTCGGGCGTAGGCAAGTCGACACTGATAAACTGCCTGTTGCCCGACACGCATGCCAAGACCGGCGAAATCTCTGACTACCATAATAAAGGTATGCACACCACCACCTTCTCCGAGATGTTCGACACGGGAAACGGGGGCTACCTCATCGACACGCCGGGAATCAAGGGATTCGGCACATTCGATATGGAGCCGGAGGAGGTGGGACACTACTTCAAGGAAATCTTCCGTTTCTCACAGGATTGCAAATACGGCAACTGCACCCACGTACACGAACCCGGCTGCGCCGTTCGCGAGGCCGTGGAGCAGCACTTCATCAGCGAATCGCGCTACACCTCCTACCTCAGTATGCTCGAAGACAAGAACGAGGGCAAGTACCGGGCCGCATACTGAATATCAAACAATGAATATCCACATTTAAACGACTTCACGAAAGCGTTGATACAGTGCGAGAAAGCACTTGCTCACGTTGAATGACAATTGTCAGCAAGGTTTACGACAGTTGTCAGCAATGTTTATGACAATTGTCAGAAACGTTTACGACAATTGTCAGCAACACTTACGACAGTTGTCATTCAATCATCACAACCCACATCTTGCATCTTATAGATGGCCGGATTACACCGTCAACACGGTATCTATTCAGCTACCGAACCGGTCGCATTGGCATCGCCACGCTGTTGGTAGGCGGAGGGAGACATGCCGAACTGTTGCTTGAAGACCTTGCTGAAATAGAACGGGTCAGAAAGTCCTACCTTATACGACACCTCCGAAACGTTGTACTTACCCTCGTCCAGCAAGGCGGCGGCCTTCTTCAGACGTATCAACCGGACATATTCCTTGGGGGCATAGCCGGTAACGCCGCGCACTTTCCGGAAAAACGCCGTACGCTTCATGCCCATCGTCTCCATAATGTCGTCTATGGAGAAGTCCGCATTGGAGAGGTTCCGCTCCACCAACGTCAGCAGTTCGTCGGCAAAATGCTGGTCTTTCTCCGAGTTGGAGAGAGGCATCCGTTGCAAGGTGGGGTCGTTCGAGAATTTCTCCCTCAGCTTGTCGCGCTGTTCAATCAGCTTGTAGACGTAAGTGATCAGGTATTTCGGACTGAAAGGCTTGGTGATGTAAGCGTCCGCCCCGCTCTCTATGCCCTGCAAACGTTTGTCGGACGAATCAAGGGCCGTCAACAGGATGACAGGGATATGGCTGGTATTGAAATCGTCCTTCAACTTATGCACCACCTCGAAACCGTTCATGCCCGGCATCAGCACGTCGCAGACAATCAAATCCGCGTCATAGCTCTGGGCCTTCTCGAAACCGGACGTTCCGTCAGCCGCCGTTTCCACCTCGAAGTAGCGGCCGACCTCCTCAGCAAGGAACCGCCGGATGTCATTGTCATCCTCTATAATCAGTATCTTGCGGTTGTTCAACGGTTTCACATCCGCCGGACGTTCCTCCGTCCGGGACAAAGCAGGCATCTCCTTCCGTTCCTCCCGGGCCTCCTCTTCGCCGTTTCTCAGCAAGCGGCTCATCACGAGGAAGTCCCCGGGAGCGTACACGTCCGCATTCAGAGGCAGCGTGACCGTAAAGACAGAACCTCCGCCTTCGTTTTCCGCATAGCTCAACTTTCCTTTATGAAGGTTCACCAACTCATTGCTCAGATGCAAACCGATGCCCATGCTGTTGCCGGAGAAGCTGCTTTGCATAAACCGCTTGAAGAGTTCGCCCTGTTTTTCCTTCGGAATGCCGACACCGTTGTCCGAGATGCGGATTACCAAATGGCCGCCATCCGTCTCCACCTCCACGGCAAAACGAATCTTCCCGTGCGAAGGCGTGTACTTGAACGCGTTGGAAAGCAGGTTGTAAACCACCTTGTCCACATTGCCCCTGTCGATAAACATGCGGTACGAATCCACCGAAGAGACAAACTCAAAGTCCATCTCCTTGGATTCGGCAACATCCCTGAAGCTCTGGTAGATGTCATACAGGAAACCGATGACTTCCGTTTCCTCCAACGAGAGGGTGAGCTTGTTGTGCTGCATCTTGCGGAACTCCAGCAGCTGGTTTATCAACCGCAGCATGCGTTGGGTACTCTTCTCCATGACCCGAACGGAGTTGGCCAGTCCGCGAGGCATATTCTCAAAGGAGTCTATCCGTTCCAAAGCACCCTGTATAAGCGTCAACGGTGTCCGGAACTCGTGTGAGATGTTGGTGAAGAAGACCAGTTTATACTCCGTCAGCTGTTTCTCCACCGCAATGCGGTTGCGCAACTGGTTGAAGTTACGCACCAAACGGAACAGGACGTACGCCATCAGCGTAGCCAGCAACAGGTAGCCCAAGTAGGCCGTGGTGGTTTGCCAAAACGGCGGTGCGATGACTATACACAGGGTGGACTCCTGCGGACACCACTCTCCCGTTCCGTTGCGGGCCTTCACGTGCAAGGTATAGGTGCCGGGGTCCAGGTTCTTGTAGGAAGCAAAGTTCAGCGTAGAGGGTACGCTCCATTTTTCGTCATAGTCATCCAGTTTGTACATGTACCGGGTATTCTTGTCAATCGAATACTCGAAGATGGAGAAATCCACGGTGAACGAGTTCTGGTCGTGCGACAGACGCACCTTGTCCGTATAGGCGATGGAAAGGTTCAACGGGGAATCGGCGGTGCCGGGGAGAAGGTCTTCTCCGTTTACTTTCATGTTGGTGAAGACGACCCGTTGGTCTCCGGTATTCGTTTCGCTCCGCAGGTCGTCGGGGTCGAACACCAACAGTCCCGAATTGGATCCGAACACGATGCGTCCGTCGTCGCAGACGCAAGCGCTGTTCTCGCTGTACACATTGCCGCGTCCGTGGGAAGCGAAGAAAAAGTTCTGGAAAGAGTTGTTGTCCGGATTGAGACGCGAGATGCCGTATTCCGTAGCTATCCATATTTTTCCGTAGCGGTCTTCCACGATGGACATAACCCCGTTGTTCGCCAGTCCGTTGTCGGAAGTGAACTGTTTGCCCGTGAGACCTCGCGCTTTCACGTCCTGCTCAAACATGGAGACACCGCCACCTGCCGTACCCACCCACATGCGTCCCTTGCGGTCCAGCGTAAGGCATTTGACCTCGTTGTTGAGGAGCTTTCCGTTGCGGGTATTCAGTTCCAGGTAGTTGTCGGGATTGGCAATCAGCGAATCGGGTTGAAACAGGTAGATGCCGTCACTCGTACCCACCCACATCCATCCGTCGGTGTCTTCGTTGATGGCTCGTATCTGGCTCTGTGCGTATGTTTTCCGGAAGAAATAGCTAAACTTGTATTTCCCATCCTGCTTTTGCACCAGGTCCAGTCCTCCACCGAACGTACCCACCCACATGCGGTTCTTGCGGTCGCGGTAGATGCTGAATATCTGATTGTTGCTCGGCGAATGGCTTCCATTTTGAGTTTTGTACCATGTGTCGCCTATCAGCAAGCCGTCTCCGCGGGTGCCGAGCCAGCGCACGCCGTCCGCGTCTTCGGCCATCGCATAGACGTTCGTGTCGAAATAGCGGTTCTCTCCTTTCTTGTTCATCCGGTTGTCATAGGTGTAGAGTCCGCCGCTACGGGTACCCACACAGATGTCCCCGTTGGGCATGCGGCTTATCATGCGGACGAAGTTGGAACGATCCGATGCGGTGTTGGTCTCCAAATAGACGCGGTCCGCCCTTTGGCTCTGCACCTCCAACTGCGACAAGCCGGCAAACTCGGCGCAGACCCAGATGCCGTGCGATCGATCTTCGAGAAGTCCCAGCAGGTAATTGGAATGGATATGTCCGCCGTTGGGCGCGTCGGCCGTGTAGTGATAGAGTTGGTCGGAAAGGAGGTCGTAGGCGAAAAGTCCGTTGCCGTAGGTCGAAATCCAGATAACGTCATGCGAATCGTGCACCACGTCATAGCGTTCCTGGTCGATATGCCTCACCTTGTCGGTAGGGGTCAGCTGGAACTCCTTCACCTTGCGCGTGTTGCGGTTGACGTACCACACCTTTCCCGAGAAGTTGGACACCCAATAGTTCCCCTTGTTGTCGGCACTGACCCGTCCGCCCTTTATGTTCAGCAGGGTGCAGGGGGTCACCGCCAATGTCTTCGAGTTGAGCTGATAGGTTCCCCGTGAAGTGAACAACAGCAAGTCATCGCCCAACGTCATCCAGCCACCAATCGTCAAGTTGCCCTGACGAACCAAATCCGTGATTTCGCGCATCGGAGAGCCTTCCTCTTTCACGGAAAGTAGTCCGGAGGAGAAGACAAAAATCACTTTGCCGCCAACCGAGCATGCCGTCATCGACCTCGAAGCCTTTATGGACAAGTCCGCACGGCCTCCCGCCAACAGGGACACGCCCTTGTCCGTCCCTATCCAGACGCGTCCCAAGTAATCCTCAGACACGTAATTCACATGGTTGGAGGGTATCCGTCCGTTCTGTTCGGACAATACGTAGGAAGTGAACTTCCCGTTTTCGTAGCGTATCCGACGGCATCCGTTGCTCTTGTGCCAAAGCCACACGTCGCCGTTGGAGAGGCGCGCCCACCCTCTGAACCGTTCGCGGAAGTCACCGCAACCGGTGAAGTCCACAAAACAGTCGTGGCGCAAATCGTAGCAGCTCACCTGCTCCGGAATCATGAGTATCCACAGGAAACCGTTCTCATCCTCCTCAATGTCGCGTATACGGTGGTCTACCAACGAAAGGGAGTCGTTGGGCAACGGATAGTAGTTGCGGAATGAGTTTCCGTCGTAACGGCTCAGTCCGTTCAACGTGCCGAACCAGATAAATCCCTTGCTGTCCTGGTAGGCGCAACGCACGGAATTATTGGCCAGCCCGTTGTTGGTGGTGTATTGTACGGAACGTATCTCCACCGCGGCACCCGCCTGTTGGCAGAGAAGCGTCCACAGCAAGAGGAGCAGATAGTTATGTAATTTCATTGTCTGTTTCATCATATGGAACAGGCAAATCTACAAAACTTTCCCGTAAGTCGCATCCATTCGCGTCAAAAGAAAAGCGTAGCTCACGACTTTTCTTTCGGGAATGCCTCAACCTACCTATTTCAGATACTCTTTCAGTGGGCAATCCGTCTTCTTCAAGCCTTTGACAATGCTCTTGGCGTTCATTTTAGCTCCTTTCAGCGAAGCGTGGGTGTGGTCGTTCTTGAAGTAAGCGGCGGACTTCTTCTCTCCTTTCCGCTGGAGCACGTCCGCGGAGAGGGTGTTCAGGTCGATGAAATAAGCGTCTCCCTCTTCGGCGGCTTCTCTCGCCCACTTGCCGAAGGTATCGCCGTTGCGTTCTATCCGTCCCTCTTTCCATTTGTTGCGGGGCGTATGGCTCAGCACGATGGGGATGGCACCTTTCTCTTTGGCGTCACGGATGAACTTCCGCAGGTACCATCCGTAGGTGTAGACCACCTCATATTGTCCCGTCGCCTCCATCTTGAAGACCTTGCTCTCGTCCCCGTTGCCGCGCAGCTCGCCACGGGCCTTGCCTTTGTTGATGTCGCCTCCGTCGTTGTGGCCAAACTGCATCAGCACGAAGTCGCCCGGCCGCAAGGCTTCATAGATTTTGTCCCATCGTCCTTCGTTGAGGAACGTGCGTGCGCTGCGGCCCGCTTTCGCCCAGTTCTCCACGGAGATGGCATCTTCGGAGAAGAGGTCGCCAATGACACTCCCCCATCCCCACATGCCGTCTTCGTCACTGTCCGTGTTCTTCACGGTACTGTCACCGATGACGAAGAGCACGGGACGACCCTCCTTACGGGAAGCTCCCGTGAGTGTGTCCTTTACGATTGGCTTCAGGTAATCCGCCAGCTGCACACCTTGGCTGCCGCGAAGTCCTTCGACGAAGGATTCCGCATTCATCCGTGCACCGAAGCGACTGGTGTGGATGCGGTCGAGGTAGAAGAGGGTCTTCACCTTCTCCTTGCCATACCTCTCCATCTTCGTGGCGGAGATTTCGTTCAGGTCGATGAAAGGTACCTGTTCGGCCTCTGCCACCTGGCGTGCCCACAGACCATGGGTCTTGTTCACCCTCGTGACGATTGTACTGTCCTTGTCGTCCCACGCGTTGCGGGGCGTGAGGGAACAGAGTATCGGATGGGCACCTTTCGCCTTCACGTCGCGCACGTAACGGCGCATGTATTCGCCATAGGTATAGACGGTCTCTTTCACGCCCGTCTCTTTGATGGTGACATTCAAACTGTCCGTACCGATGCCAGGAATGGAAGCTCTCGCCCGCCCACTGTCATAAGGTCCGTTGTCGTTGTGTCCCAAAGAGATTACTACCCAGTCGCCTTCGCGTACGCCTTTGAGCACATCGGGCCACAGCTTGTTGTAGAAGGTGCGGCTGCTGGTGCCGCCCAAGGCCTGGTTCTCCACGGAGATGCGGTTCTCGTCGAAGTATTCGTGGGCGAAGTATCCCCATCCCCACTGGCCGTTGTTGCCGTTGCCCAACGTACCCGTACGCATGGTGGAGTTTCCTATCAGGAAGAGCACGGGGCATCCGGCCTTGCGTGACGAACCGGCAACAGGGCGTGCGGTGCGTACCTTGTTGAGACTGTCGAGCGTGTTGTCGACCACCCGGTTCACATCTTTCATCGGTGCCGCCACCTTCACCTGCGCCCACATGGGCAAGCAGAGCGTCAAGGTCAACAGGCAGCAACCCCAGTAACGCGTCTTCATGATTCCGTATGTTTTCGCTTGTTATTTACTTTTCTGCTCCAAAGAGACGTTTTTCCACGTGAAATGGGGGATAATGCTCTTGTCGCACTGGATGTTTGCCGCCTTCACCTTCAGGTTCTCGAAGACGAAGTTGTCCAGCTTGTACTGGTCGGATGCCTGCACGTCGAAGAAGGTGTTGCATTCGAACTCGATGTTGCGCATCGTCACGTGGCTGGAATAGGACATCGGGATGTCCTTGCGGTCTTTCAGGTCGAAGAACTGCGTCCAGGGCTTCACCACCAAGAAGCTCTTGGCATCGCCTTTGATGTCCTCCACCGTGATGTACTCGTAGTTCTGCGGCGTGTCGGGACGCATCTTGAGCCACAACAGGCGCGAAGCGTTGGTGATGTTGCAACGGCGCAAGACGATGTTATGGTTGTGGATGGACTCGCTACCGCAGGTCAAGGCACTGTGGCAGAAGCCATACGTGCAGTCCTCAATCACGATGTTGCGGTTTGCTCCGTTATTCGGGTCTTGGTCCGCCCAGGGGCCTTTACCGCCCTTCAGCGCCACGGCATCGTCGTTCACCGAGATGTAGCAGTTCTTTATCAGCACGTCCGTACAAACGTCCACGTCCACGGCATCGGAGCTGGGTGCCTTCACCGGCGCATAGGGTGCTTTGATGGTCAATCCCAACAGCTTCACCCGGTTGCAACGGTAGAGGTGGGTAGTCCAGAAGGGCGAGTTGATGAGCGACACGCCCTCCAGCTGCACATCCTCGCAATTGGAGAGGTAGACCAGACGCGGACGCATCTCGTCCATGTTCGTGCATTTGGGGTTGACCGCACGGCGCAACCAGAATGACTTCCAATAGCGCAAGCCGTTGCCGTTAATCGTTCCCTTGCCCGTGACGGTGAATCCGTTCACCCCGTCGGCGTTGATGAGGGCGGAGAAGTATTTCAGGGTCTGTCCCTCGATGCGAGTAGTCTTTATGGGGAAGTTGCTGATGTCGTCGCTACCCTTCAGCACGGCACCCTCCTCCAGATGGAGATGCGTGCCCGGTTTGAAAAAGAGTGCGCCGGTAAGGTAGGTACCGCCGGGTATCACCACTACGCCGCCCTTCTCCGCGGCCTTGTCAATAACAGCCTGTATCCGGTCAGTCTGCAGGAGAGTACTGTCTTGCTCTACTCCATAGTTTGTGACAACGAACGATTGACCCAATTTCTTGATGTCCACGGACCGTGTTTCACGGAACCATTCGGGTATGGCCGTTCCGTCCGGGAAAATGTCACCCGCGAAAGAGGATACCGAGAGGAATAACGAAATAACGATTGCTGAGAATTTCATCTGTTATCTATATTTATGTATTTATATTACGTTTATGTTCTACTTTTATTGATTCATCCGACAAACCATTCACCCTTGGCGAAGCCATCTATCTTTAGTCGGCAACGTCAGGTTCAAGTTTGTTCACGTTGCAAAACAACTCATTTTTTCCCTTACACAAATCGGGGAATTTGTTTTTAATCATGGCATTTTTGATTTTTTGTCTCTATTTCGGCAGCTTTTGTGGCGTTCCCCCATCGTTATTCCATTGGGTTGTGCTATCTTCGCCACGCTGCGTGGAGAGACCGGGAAACAAGAACCGCAGCGAACAAATGACATGAAACACATAGTAGCATTCCTTACCTTATTAATGTGGATGGGCGGAACAATGATTACCACAGCCCAACCGAGTTACGATTATTCCAGACTGAAGATGGAGAAACTGGGACGCGGAGCCGTTGCCGTACGCCATACCCCACAGGAGGTCATCCTCTCCTGGAGGTATCTCTCGTCCGACCCCCAATCCATCGCGTTCGACCTTTTCCGCAACGGCGAGAAGATAAACCCGCAGCCTATCACCGACTGCACTTTCTACCGCGACCCATACAGCGGCACAGAGGCGGTGGAATATGAGATTGTGCCGATTCTGCCCGACGGCAAGGAGGCCTGCAAAGGGAGGTGTACGCTCCCTGCCAATGCACCGAGCGGCTACGTGGAGATTCCCATCCAACAGCCTCAAGGGGGTGTTTCTCCGGACGGCCGCCTGTTTGAATACCTTGCCAACGATGCCTCCATCGGTGACGTGGACGGCGACGGCGAATACGAGATTATCCTGAAATGGGACCCCAGCAACGCGCACGATAACGCGCATTCCGGATTCACGGGCTCCACGATGTTCGACTGTTACCGCCTCAACGGAGAGCGGTTGTGGCGAATCGACTTGGGACGCAACATCCGGTCGGGCGCTCACTACACGCCTTTCCTGGTCTACGACTTCGACGGGGACGGGAAAGCGGAACTGGCCGTACGTACTTCGGACGGAACGGTGGACGGCAAAGGAAACGTCATCGGTGACGCTACGGCAGACTACCGGGAGCAGGGCGAGCCCTTCGGACCGCTGACGGGAAGAATACTCACAGGCAAGGAATACCTCACCCTCTTCTCGGGACTGACAGGCGAGGCGTTGGCTACGGTTCCGTACGTTCCCGAGCGCGGCAATCCGATGGACTGGGGAGACATAAAGGCGAACCGCAGTGACCGCTTTCTGGCGGCAGTGGCCTATCTGGACGGGAGCAAGGCGAGCATCGTGATGTGCCGCGGCTACTACACCCGCACCGTGTTGGCGGCGTTCGACTGGGACGGAAAGACCCTGACGCAACGTTGGGTGTTCGACAGCAACCAGCATCCCGACTATGCCGGACAGGGAAACCACAACCTGCGTGTCGGTGACGTGGACGGGGACGGGTGCGACGAGATTGTCTACGGTTCTTGCACCATCGACCACAACGGACAGGGGCTCTACTCCACCAAGTTGGGACACGGCGACGCCATGCACCTGACACACTTCGACCCTTCACGCAAAGGGCTACAAGTGTGGGACTGCCACGAGAACCACCGCGACGGGTCTACCTACCGCGACGCCGCCACGGGAGAGATACTGGCACAAGTAAAGAGCAATACGGACGTAGGCCGTTGCATGGCGGCGGACATCGACCCCAACAACCCGGGCGTGGAGATGTGGTCTTCCGATTCGGGCGGTCTCCTCAACGTGAAAGGTAAAGTGATAGCGCGTCCCCGCCTATCCATCAACATGGCGGTGTGGTGGGACGGCGACCTGCTGCGCGAGCTGCTCGACCATAATACCATCTCGAAATATGACTGGGAGAAGGAAGCCTGCGTCCCCCTGTTGCGCATGGAGGGTTGCCGCAGCAACAACGGTTCCAAAGGGAATCCTTGCCTGCAGGCGGACATCGTGGGCGACTGGCGCGAAGAGGTGTTGATGCGAACCGACGACAACAAGGCATTGCGCCTCTACGTCTCACCCGAACCCACGAGCTACCGGTTCCATACGTTCCTCGAAGAGCCTGTCTACCGCATCAGCGTCGCCACGCAGAACGTGGGATACAATCAGCCCACACAACCCGGGTTCTACTTCGGGCCGGACTTGGAAGGGGAGTTCCGGGGCACGGTCATCAAGCGTGCCGAACGTTAGCGAACCTCTCACAAAGAGCGCACCCGCAAGGTGCGCATGGCGTTGAGAACCGCCAGCACGGTGACACCGACATCGGCAAAGACCGCCATCCACATGGTGGCAAGTCCGAAGGCAGCCAAGAGGAGAACGAGGACTTTCACGCCAATGGCGAACCGTACGTTCTGATAAGCGATGCGCAAGGTTCGCTTGGCAATGGCAACAGCCCACGCCACCTTGGAGGGTTTGTCGTCCATCAGCACCACATCGGCCGCTTCGATGGCGGCATCCGACCCCAGTCCGCCCATGGCGATGCCCACATCGGCCCGTGCCAACACCGGAGCGTCGTTGATGCCGTCGCCCACAAACGCCAAGGCTTTGCCTACGCCTTTCTCACGCAGCAGCCGCTCCACCTCTGTCACCTTATCAGTAGGCAGAAGTTCGGCCTTGTATTCGTCGAGACCCAGTTCAGCGGCCACGGAAGCTCCCACGGCCTCATGGTCGCCCGTGAGCATCACGACACGGCGTACACCGACGGCTTTCAGCAGACGCACGGCCTCTTTGGAATCTTCCTTAACGGCATCGGAGATGACGATGTGTCCCGCATAGACCCCGTTGACAGAGACGTGGATGATGGTGCCCGTCTTGTGGCAAGGCCGCCACTGCGCGCCTACCGCCGTCATCAGTTTCTCGTTGCCCACACAGACGACGCTGCCGTTAATATGAGCCCGTACGCCTTGCCCGGACAACTCCTCCACGTCGCTCACCTCACAGCCGTCCTGTTCGTTGGGGAACGCGTCTCTCAGCGAGATGGCAATGGGGTGATTGGAGAATCGTTCGGCATGAGCCGCCAAATGAAGGAGTTGGTTTTCACTGATATGGTCGGGATGAATAGCCGTCACCTCGAACTTTCCCTTCGTGAGGGTGCCCGTCTTGTCGAACACCACCGTATCCAGCTTGGCCAGCACGTCCATGTAGTTGGCTCCCTTGATGAGGATGCCGTGACGGGACGCTCCGCCGATGCCGCCGAAGAAAGAGAGCGGCACGGAGATGACCAAGGCGCACGGGCAGGAGACGATGAGGAACGTCAAAGCCCGATAGAGCCAAACGGAGAAGTTTGAAACGAAATCGCCGGAGAGGAGAGACGGCAACAAAGCCAACGCCACGGCAACACCGACCACCACGGGCGTATAGACACGGGCAAAACGGGAAATGAACGCTTCGCTCTTCGATTTATGATTGCCGGCATTCTCCACCAACTCTATAATCTTGGAAGCCGTGGATTCACCGAAACTTTTGGTAGTCTTCACCGTCAGTACCCCGTTGAGGTCTACACAACCGGAGATGACCTCGTCGCCTACATGCACCGTTCGCGGCACGCTCTCGCCCGTCAACGCCACAGTGTCCATACCGGCTTCGCCTTCTATCACCACGCCATCCAGCGGCACCCGTTCGCCGGGCTTCACCATGATGGTCTCTCCCACCGCCACCGTGGCAGAAGCCACCACCTGCAGCTCACCCGCACGCACCACATTGGCCACGTCGGGACGAAGTTCCATCAGACTAGAAATAGACTTACGGCTTTTGTCCTCGGCACACTCTTCGAAGAGCTCGCCCACCTGAAAAAAGAGCATCACGAACACCGCTTCGGGGAATTGCGCCTCAGCACCGGGCAGGAATCCGATGAGCAAAGCCCCGATTGTCGCCACACTCATCAGGAAGTCCTCGTCGAAGGCTTCCCCGTGAAGAATCCCCTCCAGAGCCTCTCCTAACACGTCGTATCCGATTAGCAGGTAGGGAACGAGATAGACCAACAGCAGCTGCCAACACTCCAACGACACGTTGTGTTCCGTCCACACGGCAGCCACCAGAAGGAGGGCGCACGTGACAATTCGAATCAGTTTTGCATTCATGACATTCCTCTTTAATGTTTCCGAGGGAGCAAAGATAGCGCAAATCGAATGCAGAATATCAAGCTCGCTTGAATATTATGCTGAGATGCAGCCTATCTTATCTATTGATTGAATAAAAAAGTGAACCGACCAGCCACTCCGCGTCGCCAATCGATTCACTCTGTTCTTTACATGAAAAAGCTGGTTCGGTTACATCTCCCCACCAAAGCCGCCATCGGGACGAGGACCGTCAGGACGCGGACCGCGAGGGCCTCCGTGAGGACCACGACGTTTCTGCATCTCCTGATACTTCTTGTACTGCTCTTCGGTGAGGATGGTCTTGATTTTCTCGTCCATCTCCTTGCGCTTCGCTTCCATCTCTTCGCGTTGTTTCTTCATCTCCTCACGCTTCTTCTTCATCTCCTTTTTCTCTTTCTGCGCCTCGCTCTTCTTCTGTTTCATCTCCGCTTTGGCAGGACGCATCTCGTCCATCACAGCCTTGAATTCTTTCGCCTGCTTCTCGTCCAGACCAAGGTCTTTAATCATCTGTTCCGTTTGCTTCTCGGGGTCGGGACGTTCGCCTCGCTGAGGTCTGTCCTGGGCCATTGACATCGTTGCACCGCCCAGCAGAGCGATTGTCAACACAAGGATTGTTTTTTTCATCGTCGTTTACTTTATAAGTTTAATAACACACTTATGACCAACGAAAAGGGAGCAAGTTTAATCCAGGTCGGGGCGTTATCAACCAACACCCCGATTTTACCGACAAACGGGACAAACGTATCCGAAAAGTTCACTCACGACCAGGGCAATGAGGACTATTGAGCCTTAGAATCTCTGCGACGCTTCTTCCAAAGCTGCCAGCTGTTGATGATGTTCTGCCAAAGGACATACGAACCCGGACCTACGGACGAAACAGGGGTAAGGAAGGTGTAGGACATCCAGATGGCCAGCACGGTGTTTTTCTGTCCGAGGGCCTGACCTGCGCTGATGCGGTCGTTATACTGACTGCCGATAGTCTTGCCAAGGAAAAACTGGAGGCAGCAAAGCACCAATGCCACCAAAGCTATCCATAGCTCCGCCATAGGGGAAGCGGTACTGTGCATCAACGACTTCACCGTCTGCCCCGTGACGATGGACAAAGAAACCGCCCACAGGTAGAAGGCCAAGTTGGGATAGGACGTGATGGCTCTGTTCAGCCTGGGGAAGGCATACTGCACGACGCACGCCGCCAAGAAAGGACAGATGAGCAACGGAAATATCTTGCCCAGTATCATCAGGAAAGAGGTGAAGAAGTCCTGTCCGGCATGAGGAGCCACCAAGGGGAATATAACAGGCACGATGGTGGTGGTCAGGAAGTTGGAGAGCAGCGTGTAAGCCGTCAGCGAAGAGGCACTGCCTCCCAGCTTGCCCGTGATGACAGCCGCCGCGGTGGCTGTGGGACAGATGACGCAGACCATGCCCGCCTCCGCCACCACCTTGTCAAGGGGAAGCAAGGCATAGTAGACCGCCACACAACCGACAATCTGAATGAGCGAGAGCCACAGATGCCACGCACGAATCCGAAGGTTGCGGGGAGAAACCTTGCAGAAGGTGACAAACAGCATTGTGAAAATCAGTACGGGAGTGAGCCAACCAATCATCAAACGCATGAAAGGCTTCAAGGGAGCAACGAAAGAGACCTGACTGAAAAAGAGATAAACACAAGCTCCCACCAACATGGCTACCGGCAAAGTCCAATTCTTGAGAAACTGTAACATGACACTTAATACTTTACAATCGTATGATTCTGTCCGTCAGCGGATATCGTTGTCGGCTGCAAGAAGTCGCCCGCTTTTGGCACTGCAAAAGTAGGGCTTTTATGCAAGATTTGCCTACCTTTGGCGCGCAATTTTGCAAAACATCACAGTTTAATTATCATTTATGTACAAACAAAAAGCTAACTACCGTAGGCTCATCACCTTCCGTCAGCTGAACCGCAAGCACTACTCCGTGTTCCGCAGTCTGAGGAGAGAGGTACGCATCGGTGTGCTTTCGTTCGCCACATTGGCTTTCGCCAATACGGAGAGCGTGTCGGCACAGACGGTGAACCACTCTTCAGAGCAGAAAGAGGAGACCCTTGTGGAGATGGAGGAGGTGGAGGTGACAGCCTCGCGCGTGCCTTTGACGCTGAACCAAGCGGCACGTACCGTCACGGTAATCGACCGCGCCACCATTGCCGCGGCACCCGTTCAGAGTGTGAACGACTTACTCAAGTATGTCATTGGCGTGGATGTCCGCCAAAGAGGAGAACAAGGCATCCAAACCGACATCAGTATCCGCGGGGGTACGTTTGACCAAATCACCCTCCTGCTCAATGGCGTAAACATCTGCGACCCGCAGACCGGGCACAACGCCGCCGATTTCCCTGTTGACTTAAAAGACATTGAACGCATCGAGGTTCTCGAAGGACCTGCCGGGCGTGCCTATGGCACTTCGTCCCTGTTGGGTGCCATCAACATTGTCACCAAGACCGACCGACAAAGCCATGCCGCCGTGCATGCCGAAGGAGGTTCCTACGGACTGGCGAGCGGCGGCTTACGGCTCAACCTGAGCGACAAACGCATCAGCAACCAGCTCTCCGCCGGCTATAGCCGAAGCGACGGGGCCACCACCAACAGCGACTTCAACACCCTGCGCGCATTCTACCAAGGTTCTTTCCGTCATCCGCAGGCAGACCTCAAGTGGCAAGCCGGACTCTCGAAGAAAGACTATGGTGCCAACACCTTCTACAGTGCCAAATTCCCCGACCAGTACGAGGAGACACGCAAATATTTCGCCTCGGTGCAGGCGGAGACCAAAGGGTTCATCCGTCTCTTGCCCCAAGCGTACTGGACACAAGCCTACGACCACTTCGAGCTGGCAAGGGGCGATGCCAGCGTGTCGCCCTTCAACGACCATCGTACCACGACGTACGGACTGAACCTCAACAGCTATCTCACCACCAGCTTAGGCAAGACCGCCTTTGGAGCGGAGATGCGCAACGAGGATGTCGTCAGCACGGTGTTGGGTGAGCCACTCGCCCACCCCAAACGCGTGTCGGGGCGAGATGCCCAGTACACCAAAGGGCGCAACCGCACGAACGTCAGCCTGCATGCCGAGCATACGCTGTTACTGTCGCGCCTCTCCCTGTCCGCAGGTTTCGTCGCCACGATGAACACCGATTGGGACAAGCGTTTCCACCTCTTCCCCGGAGTGGACGCTTCCTACTGGCTGACCCCTCAATGGAAAGCTTACGCTTCGTGGAACACGTCACTGCGCATGCCCACCTTCACCGAACTCTACTACACCACCAACGCCACGCATCAAGGCAACAAGAACCTGAAGCCGGAGAGGATGCAGGCCTACGAGGTGGGTATGAAATACCTACTCACGGGATTTGAGGCGACGATGAGCGTTTACCATCACCGGGGAAAGGATTTGATTGATTGGGTGCGACCCGTGGACGAGACGATTTTCTACTCGATGAACCATACCCGCATCAACACTACAGGCGTGGAGCTGTCCACCCTGGTGGATTTCAGCAAACTCATCTCGGCGGACTTCCCGCTCCAAACGCTCTACGCTGGATATAGCTACATCAACCGTGACAAGACGGAAGAGGCCAAGTACGAGTCGCAATACGCCCTGGAGTACCTGCGCCACAAGGTGATGGTGCGCCTCGGCCACCGCATCCTGAAACGGCTGACGGCAGACTGGACTTTCCGTTGGCAAGACCGCATGGGGTGTTACACGGACTACTCCGCCAGTGTGAGCGGAGAGCAACGAGCCTACAAGCCCTATGCCCTGCTGGATGCCAAACTCCAATGGAACGCCCCGGCTTACCAGCTCTTCGTGGAGGCCAACAACCTCTTCAACAAGAGCTACTATGACCACGGCAACGTGCCACAACCCGGCTTTCAGTTCCGGGCAGGAGTAAGCTACCAATTCGACTTGTAGCGAAAGAAACTACTTGCAGCAAAATAGACGAAGGACGAGGTCTGGCGGAACAAGGGACGTTCCATCAGACCTCGCAACTTATAAGGGGTTTCTAAAGCATTCCTTTGGTGGAAGGCAACTCATAATGGTAGATGTCACGCTTCACTGCCATCCTGAGCGAACGTGCCAAGGCTTTGAAGATGCCCTCAATCTTGTGATGCTCGTTCTCGCCTTCCGCCTTGATGTTCAGATTCATCCGGGCGGCATCGCTCAACGATTTGAAGAAGTGAAGGAACATCTCTGTAGGCATCTCCCCTATCCGCTCGCGACGAAATGTGGCATCCCATACCAACCAGGGACGACCGCCAAAGTCGAGTGTCACCTGGCAGAGGCAATCGTCCATGGGCAGGCAATAGCCGTAACGCTCAATGCCCCGTTTGCTCCCGAGTGCCCGGTTGAGGCACTCGCCCAACGCCAGTGCGGTGTCTTCTATGGTGTGGTGCTCGTCCACATACAAGTCCCCATTGACGCGAACGGTCAAATCCATGCCGCCATGCTTGGCAATCTGCTCCAGCATATGGTCGAAAAATCCAAGTCCGGAGTGGATGTCACTCTTCCCTGCACCGTCGAGGTTGAGCGACACATAGATGTCGGTCTCTTTGGTGGTGCGCCTTACCTCCGCCTTGCGTTCGCCGGCAAAGAGAAATTCCGCTATTCTGCTCCACGAGGGGGTAATCAGCGCACAGGTCTCACGCAACGCCTCCGGCAGTTGCCCAGCCTCATCGTGCAGCCAAATGGCCTTGCACCCCAAGTTCTTAGCCAACTCCACATCCGTGAGGCGGTCTCCTATCACATAGCTGGAGGCCAAATCGTAACCGCCATCCATATAGGCACCCATCATGCCCGTACGGGGCTTGCGGGTGGGCGCATTGTCCTCCGGGAAGCTGCGGTCTATGAGAATCTCATCGAACGTGACCCCTTCACCGGCATAGGTTTTGAGCATCAGGTTGTGCGCCGGCCAAAAGGTTTCCTCGGGGAAAGAAGCGGTTCCCAACCCGTCTTGGTTGGTCACCATCACGAACTCGAAGTCCAGTTTGCCGCGGATGAAAGCCAGGTTGGTGATGGCACCCGGATAGAACTCCAGCTTTTCCAACGCGTCGAGTTGGCAGTCCACGGGCGGTTCGATGACCAACGTTCCGTCCCGGTCAATAAAGAGCGCTCGTTTCTTCATCATTCGTTTCCTCCTTCCTTATAGGCGCGCAACGCTTCGAGCAAGGCGCTGTCTTCGGCACGCGTGCCCACGGTGACGCGCAGGCAGTTGTGGCACAACGTAACGTGCGTACGGTTGCGCACGATGATACCCTTCCGCACCAAATAGGCGTAGATGGCCGAAGCGTCGGTGACTTTCGTCAAGAAGAAGTTGGCGTTTGTCGGATAAATCTTCAGGCAACAGGGCAACTGACTGAACTCTTCCATCAATCGGGTACGTTCCTCGCGCAGCGTGGCAACCATCCGTTTCACCTCGTAGTTGCGCTGCAACTGGCCCAATGCCTGTTGTTGAGTCAGCTGGTTGATGTTGTAGGGATACTTCACCTTGTTAAACAGGGAAATAATCTCCGGTGAGGCAAAGGCCATGCCCAAACGGATGGCGGCGCATCCCCACGCCTTGGAGAAAGTCTGCAACACAATCAGGTTGGGACATTCCGACAGGTTCCGTGCAAAGGAAGGTTCGTCCGCAAAGTCGATGTAGGCTTCGTCCACCACCACCAGCCCGTCAAACTCCCGCAACAGCTTCTCTATCTCCTCACGCTGGAGCGCGTTGCCGGTAGGGTTGTTGGGCGAGCAGAGAAACATCACTTTCGTATGGTCGTCCGCCGCACTCAGCATGGCTTCGGCGGAAAACCGGAACCGCTCGTCGAGCTGCACCTTGCGGTAAGCCACGTTATTGATGTCGGCACATACCTCGTACATGCCATACGTGGGGTCGATGGCAACCACATTGTCCACACCCGGCTCGCAGAACGTGCGGAAGACCAAATCGATGGCCTCGTCGCTGCCGTTGCCCAAGAAGATGCACTCGGCCGGCACGCCCTTGATGTGCGACAGTTCCTTTTTGAGGAGTGTCTGTAAAGGATCCGGATAGCGGTTAAAGGGTTGGTTATACGGATTCTCATTGGCATCCAGGAAGACCGAAGCCTCCACCCCTTTATACTCGTCGCGCGCGGACGAGTAAGGCTTCAAGCACCAGATGTTGGGTCGTGTAAGTTCTTGTAAGGATTTCATAGGCATCAAGATTTTAAAGATTTCAAGCGGACGGTGACCGCGTTTTTGTGAGCGTCCAGCTGTTCGGCCGCCGCCATCCGCTCGATGGCCGGACCGATGTGGGCAATGCCCTCCGCCGTAAGCTCCTGAAAGGTGATTTTGCGTACAAAGCTGTCCAAGCAAACTCCGCCATAGGCTTTGGCATAGCCCTTGGTCGGTAACGTATGGTTGGTTCCCGAGGCGTAGTCGCCCGCACTCTCGGTGGCATACTGTCCCAAGAAGACGGAACCGGCGTTGACCACCCGTTCGGCCAACGAGAGGTAGTCCGCCGTTTCGAGTATCAGGTGTTCGGGAGCATAGAGGTTGGTCAACGCCATGGCCTCGTCCATGTCGCGCACCAGCACCAGTTTGCTGTTGGCCAAAGAGTGGGCGGCAATCTCCTTACGAGGCAACGCTTGCAACTGGCGTTCCACCTCCGCCTGCACGGCAGCAATCAACTCCTCAGAAGTCGTCACCAGCAAAGTCTGGCTGTCTACCCCATGTTCAGCCTGCGACAAGAGGTCGGCAGCCACAAAGGCCGGATTCGACGCGGCATCCGCCACCACTTCCACCTCGGACGGACCGGCGGGCATGTCAATGGCTACGTCGTGCAGCGACACCAGCTGTTTGGCTGCCATCACGTACTGGTTGCCCGGTCCAAATATCTTATACACCTTAGGGATGCTCTCCGTGCCGTAAGCCATGGCACCAATGGCCTGTACGCCACCGGCTTTGAAGAGTTTGCTTACGCCAGCCAGTTTGGCGGCATACACAATGGCGGGGTTCACCTTCCCGTCCTTGTCGGGAGGGGTACAGAGGACTATCTCCTTGCATCCCGCCAATCGTGCGGGGATGGCAAGCATCAGCACGGTAGAGAACAACGGGGCTGTACCGCCGGGTATGTAGAGACCCACCTTCTCGATGCCTACGGCTTTCTGCCAGCAGACTACGCCGGGACGCGTCTCCACTTTTTTGCTCTCAAAGCGTTGGGCGGCATGGAACGTCTCGATGTTTTCCTTTGCCAACGTCATGGCCTCCTTCAGGTCATCGTCCACCAGAGCGCAAGCCTCCGCTTCCTCCTCGGGAGGCACCCGCAGGGAGAGAAGACGCGCCTTGTCAAACTGTTCTTCGTAAGCCATCACAGCCTTGTCGCCTCCCTCCTTCACGGCCTGCAGGATGTTGCCCACGGTTTGGCGCAACGTCTCCAGGTCCGCAACGGGACGTTTCACAATGTCGGACCATTCCGACTCTTTCGGATATCTGATTACATTCATCTCTTCTTGATTTTAAGGGTTACACACGGAGCAGCTTACAGAATCATCTTTTCAATGGGCAGCACCAGGATGCCCTGTGCGCCAAGTGACTTCAACTTGCCGATAATCTCCCAGAAACATTTCTCGTCGAGCACGGTATGCACGGAGCTCCATCCCTCTTGCGCAAGGGGCATCACGGTAGGGCTCTTCACACCGGGCAACACGCTGATGATGTCCTGCAACCTGTCCGTAGGCGCGTTCATCAGCACGTATTTCTTGTCTTCGGCACTCTTCACGGCTTCTATGCGGAAAAGGAGTTCGTTGAGCGCAGCACGCTTCTCGTCGTCCAACCGCTTGTTGCCGATGAGCAACGCCTCCGACTTCATCACCACCTCCACCTCTTTCAGGTTGTTGCTCACCAAGGTAGAGCCGGAGCTGACAATATCAAAGATGGCCTGTGCCAAGCCAATGCCCGGAGCAATCTCCACCGAGCCGGTGATGACGTGGATATCCGCATTCACCCCGTTGCGTTTCATGTAATCCTTCAGGATGTTTGGATAGGAAGTGGCGATTTTCTTTCCGGCAAACCACTCCAGACCATTATACTCCTCGGCTTTGGGGATGGCCAAGGAGAGGCGGCATTTGCTGAAGCCCAACC
The DNA here is from genome assembly GCA_963652075.1 of Acutalibacteraceae bacterium. Taxonomy (GTDB): domain Bacteria; phylum Bacteroidota; class Bacteroidia; order Bacteroidales; family Bacteroidaceae; genus Phocaeicola_A. The sequence continues at coordinate 749 of CAVJRQ010000085.1, read as the reverse complement.
GGCGAACGATTTCCGCGTCCTCCGCACGTTCCACAAACTCGTTCTCGCCCACGATGCCCAAGTCCGCCACGCCACTGGCTACGGACTGCGGTATGTCATCGTCACGCAAAAACAGCACCTCTACGGGGAAATTGGAAGACTGCACCAAGAGGGTGCGTTTGGATGTGCTCAGCTTGATGTCCGCTTCTTGCAACAAAGCCATTGTCTCTTCGTACAAACGGCCTTTCGACTGCACTGCAATTCTCAACATAATTCTTACTCTTTTAATTATCTGATTCATTTATATTTTCACCTCAGGGAGAGATACGAAAAAAGGCTCGCCTCATCATCGGCAAGCCTTTTCTCGTATCTTATCTGATTCATCAGGTATTTACATACACCTCTCAGCCCACCGAATTGTTTCGTCAGGATGATGGTGATGATGTAAAAACAAGCTAATCATTTGTCTTTTCTCTTTTAATTTTCGCTGCAAAACTAAAGAGGACGATTCAATTATGCAAGTATTTGGAACTATTTCTTTTCAATTTCCAATAAGAGCCGAAGAGGTAGAGATAACGCAAGTACTTACGATGGCCGATGAAAGTACTTACGATGGCTCACGTAAGTACTTACGTTGCCCGGTGTAAGTACTTACACTTCGCGGCACTCCACCATCTCTACGCACGAGCCGCCACAGAAGTAGACGCTCATCAAAGAACGGATAATCTCACTGTATTGGTAGCCGAACATAGTACACCTCAAACCAAGAG
>CAVJRQ010000084.1:0-20053 GCA_963652075.1 Acutalibacteraceae bacterium | reverse complement strand
ATGCCTGTATAATGTTTTTTGGAAAAAACAAGCCTTTTTAAATGAAAGAGCCGTGGCGTAATCGTATTATTTAACTTGCCGCATGGCGGTTTCTGCGATTTTCGTACTATCTTTGCGTAGGATTGGTTGCATCCCAGCAATCGAAAAGAAACCAGGGATTGATGAAATTGACTGATATACTCGTGAGAATGCCGCTCGGAACGAAACGATGCGGCCTGGCCTTTGTGCTTCTGTTCGTCGGGTTGCTGTTGGCAACGGCACAGACCCGCAACAAACGGTACGAAGAATATATCCATAAATATAAAGGAATAGCCATCGAGCAGATGAAACGCTACAAGATTCCGGCGAGCATCACGTTGGCGCAGGGGCTCTTGGAGAGCGGAGCAGGGCAGAGCGAACTGACCCGTAAGTCGAACAACCACTTTGGCATCAAGTGCGGAGGCGACTGGAGGGGCAAGACCACCAAGTTCGATGACGATGCCAAAAACGAATGTTTCCGCGTGTACGCCAATGCGCGCGAGTCGTATGAGGACCATTCGCGTTTCCTGGTGAACCGTCCCCGTTACGCCGCCCTCTTCAAACTAAAGAGCGATGACTACAAAGGATGGGCGTACGGGCTGAAGAAGGCGGGCTACGCCACCAACCCCAACTACGCCACCTCCCTCATACGGATTATCGAACTCTATGACCTCCACAAGTACGACACCAAGGCGGGTCGGAAACAGCCCGATACCTTTGTGCCCCACCAGACCTATGTGGCCAACAAGTTGCTCTATGTCATTGCCCGACAGGGCGACACCTTCGAGTCCCTCTCGGACGAGTTCGGCATCTCGAAGCGCAAGCTAAGGAAGTACAACGACCTCTACAAGGGCTACACCTTGCAGGCGGGCGACATCATCTACCTGGAGAAGAAACGTTCCAAAGCCTTGAAGCCGAACATCATCCATAAGGTGCAGGCGGGCGAATCGATGTACTCCGTCTCGCAGAAGTATGGCATCCGGCTGAAGTCGTTCTACAAGCTGAACAAGGCGTATGCCGACAAGACCCCGCAAGTGGGCGACTATCTGCGGTTACGATAGAGAAGTTCACATTAAAACCATATACGATATGAAAAGATACGGAAGTGTTATAGGCGTGACTCCGGGGAAACTGGACGAGTACAAGAAACTGCATGCCGCCGTTTGGCCCTCGGTGCTGAAGACCATCTATGATTGCAACATCCGCAACTACAGCATCTATTACAAGGATGGCTACCTGTTCAGCTACTACGAATACATCGGTGACGACTACAAGGCCGACATGGCAAAGATGGCTGCCGACCCCGAGACGCAACGTTGGTGGACTTTCTGCGAACCGTGCCAACGACCTTTGGACACCCGCGCCGAAGGAGAGTGGTGGGCAGAGATGGAAGAGGTGTTCCACGTAGACTGATTGTCAGTGGAATTATAATTGCTAAGTCGCTCATTGTCAAGTGTTCCAATGTCGTACGACATTAGGTGCTATGCACGTACGACGTTAACCCCTATAGTCGTACGTTATTAGGTGTTATGGTCGTACGACCTTAGATACTATAGTCGTACGACGTTATAACTCCATGGAAATCAGTATGGAAATCTCCTCTTCGGGAGCTCTGGATGCCCTGGCTTCAGACCCCGGAGAAGCGGGTTTGCCCGGGGTGTTTGGGGATAAAATCCGTTGTGCTTGGAGATAAAACGAGAGAGGCCGCAACCTGTTTGCGACCTCTCTCGTTTTTACTTGATTTCAATCTCTTCTTTCATGTCAATCTCCTCGCCCTTGGAGTCGTAAAACTCATATTGCAGGAAGGCGAGCTTCTGACTTGGAAGGATTTTGATACCGAATCCGTACTTCATCTGCCACTGCCGTTTCAGGGAGAAGATACCCTGGTTGACATAGGCGGCTATATACGGATGGATGTGAAGGGTGAACTTTTTGATTCCCAACTTATTGACAAGGTAGTCAATTTTACTCTCCAAAGTATCCGTGAAGAGGATAGAGGGTTTGATGGTTCCCTTTCCGAAACAGGTGGGGCAAGTCTCCTCGGTGTGCACGTCCATGGCGGGGCGTACACGCTGACGGGTTATCTGCATCAGTCCGAACTTACTCAAGGGGAGGATGTTGTGCTTGGCCCTGTCCTTCTGCATGTTGTGACACATGCGCTCGTAGAGCTTCTGGCGATTCTCCGCCTGAGCCATGTCGATAAAGTCTACCACGATGATGCCACCCATATCCCGCAACCGGAGTTGACGTGCCAGTTCGTCGGCTGCGCCCAGATTCACGTCCAACGCGTTGGCCTCTTGCCCGTTGTTGCTCTTTGAACGGTTGCCGCTGTTCACGTCCACCACGTGCAGGGCTTCGGTGTGCTCGATAATCAGATAGGCTCCGTTCTTGTAGGAGATGGTCTTACCGAACGATGACTTTATCTGTTTGGTAATGGAGAAGTTGTCGAAGATAGGAAGTTTGCCCGTGTAGAGTTTCACGATGTCTGCCCGTTCAGGGGCGATGAGGCTCACATAGTCCTTGACCTCATTAAACACCGCCTCGTCGTTGACGTGGATACTCTCGAACGAGGGGCTGAACAAATCGCGCAACAAGGCTACCGTGCGGCTGGTCTCTTCGTAGGTCAGCGTAGGTAGCTTGGTGGCTTTCTGCACTTTCTGTATGCAGTCGTCCCAGTGTTTGAGCAAAACTTTCAGTTCGGCATTCAGTTCGGCAACCCTTTTCCCTTCGGCTACTGTGCGCACGATTACTCCAAAGTTCTTGGGCAGGATGCTTTGCAGCAACTGTTTCAGACGCGCGCGTTCTTCGCTCGATTTAATTTTTTGGGATACGGAGACCTTATCGTTGAACGGTATGAGCACCAGGTACCTGCCGGCGAAGGAAAGCTCGCTGGTCAGTCGTGGTCCTTTGGTCGATATGGGCTCCTTAACGATTTGCACCAACACCTCTTGTCCGACTTGCAGCGCATTGGAGATGCTTCCGTTCTTGTCGATGTCGGGGAGGACGGTGGCTTTTGAGATGGGGAAAAGTTTCTTGCGGTCGCTGATGACTTGTTTCAGATACTTTTGGTAAGAGCTGAATTGAGGTCCCAAGTCGAGATAGTGAAGGAAAGCATCGCGTTCGAATCCTACATCCACAAAGCATGCATTCAGCCCGGGCATCAGTTTCTTCACCTTGGCCAAATACAAGTTTCCCACGGAAAAGGAGGCGCAACGGCCTTCTTTCTGAAGTTCCACCAGGTTCTTGTCCTCAAGCAACGCGATGGAAATCTCTTTGGGTTGTACGTCAACTACTAATTCGCTTGTCACATTCTCCATGTTTAAATGTTAACCTCATCTTAAACAAAGAACAAACCCGCAAAGGCTTGCGCTTCACAAGTTTGTTCTCTATTTCAGCCGAAAAACAGACTATAAAAGCCTATTTGCTTTTATGTCTATTCTTTCTCAGTCTTTTCTTTCTTTTGTGTGTAGACATTTTATGTCTCTTTTTCTTCTTTCCGCTTGGCATAGCTAAAATCTTTATTAGGTTAATACTATTTGTTTCGTTGTCACTTACTTATCCTGAATGCAGAAAGTCTTAGCGGGCTTGAATGCGGGGATTTTGTGTTCAGGAATGATGATAGAAGTGTTCTTGGAAATGTTGCGGGCTGTTTTCTGGGCTCTTTTCTTTACGATGAAACTGCCAAAGCCACGCAGATAGACATTTTCTTCCTTTCCCAAAGAATCTTTGATGACCTCCATAAGAGCCTCTACTGTAGTAAGGGCGGTAGTTTTGTCTACGCCGGTTCTTTTGGAGATTTCGTTGATAATATCAGCTTTAGTCATTGTTTGATAGTAATTATTTGTTTTAGTATATTCGTTTTAATTTTTTGGTCTGCAAATATATAGCTTTTCCCAAACACAAGGAAATATATTAGGAACATTTTTCAAAAAAAGATGCCGGATGGGTTTTATTGCGTACTTTTGCCCGAAAAACAAGGCCGATGAACAGTGCTTTCAGTGAGACGGTTATCTCGTGGTACCTCCGCAACAGGCGGGAGCTGCCATGGCGCGAGACCAAAGACCCCTACCGGATATGGGTGTCCGAAATCATCCTCCAACAGACCAGGGTGGTGCAGGGCTACGACTATTTCCTCCGCTTTACGGAACGCTTCCCTACGGTGGACGACTTGGCGTTGGCCGATGAGGACGAGGTGCTGAAGTTGTGGCAGGGACTTGGCTACTACTCGCGGGCGCGCAACCTGCACGAAGCGGCCCGGGCAATCCATGCCATGGGGCGTTTCCCCGATACATATAAAGAGGTAAGGGCGTTGAAGGGAGTGGGCGACTACACCGCCGCCGCCATCTGCTCGTTCGCCTACGGCCTGCCCTGTGCCGTGGTGGACGGCAACGTGTACCGCGTGCTGGCCCGTTGGCAAGGCATCGACGTGCCCATAGACTCCACCGAAGGGAAGAAACTCTTTGCGCAACTGGCTCAGGAGCTGCTCGACGTGAACCGCCCTGCCCTCTACAACCAGGCCATTATGGACTTTGGGGCTTTGCAGTGCGTGCCCTCTTCGCCCTGTTGCATGGAGTGCCCGTTGGCGGAGACCTGCATGGCGCGGGCCGAAGGCCGGGTGGCAGAACTCCCCGTGAAGCGGTACAAGACCAAGGTGCGGCGACGCTATTTCAATTACGTCTTTGTCCATTCCCCTTCCTGTGCCTACATAGCAAAGCGCACGGATGCCAATGACATCTGGCAGGGCCTCTATCAACTGCCTTTGGTGGAGTGTGAGGCGGACCTGGACGAAGCGGCGTTTTACGCCTCCGACTCATTGCGGCGACTGTGGGGTGGGGTTGTGATGCCCCTCTCAATGCGTTGCGTGAAACGAGGCGTGAAGCATGTGCTCTCCCATCAGGTGCTCCTCACCAACTTCTACGAGGCGGAGGTGGGGGAGGAGGCCGTCGCCCTTCCCGGTTACTCGCGCGTTCCTTTGGACGAGCTTGAGCGGTACGCGGTTCCTCGCCTTGTCCATCAGTTCCTGAAGGAACAGGGTCGCGTGGATTCGTAAGTCCGGAGCAGTCCGAAAACCCGGTGGAATTTTCATCCCGGCTTAACGCAAGCGGTTGCACCTGCCAACGTAAGTACTTTCATCGGGCAACGTAAGTACTTACGTGGGCCATCGTAAGTACTTACGTGAGCCATCGTAAGTACTTGCGTTTTTCGGCTTGACTAAGGTCTCCAGACAGACCTCGGCGGATTCGGAGAAAGGGGCTCGTGCTTTTAACCAGGCGGCAGAGGACGGGCTGTCGTTTTCTCTTTTTCTTTTCGATTTATTGCGCCGAATGTTTGTGTCCTATGGCAAATACCACTATCTTTGAGCCGTAAAAACATTAATAGATTCAATTATGTCAGTAAATAAGGTAATATTGATAGGAAACGTGGGGAAAGAACCGGAAGTAAGACACCTCGACAGCGGCGTTGCTGTAGCCAGCTTCCCATTGGCTACTACAGAGCGCGGCTACACGTTGCAGAATGGAACCCAAGTGCCGGAACGGACCGATTGGCACAACATCATCTTGTGGAGAGGTCTGGCAAGCACGGTAGAAAAATATGTACACAAAGGCGACAAACTCTATATCGAGGGTAAAATCAGACCCCGTAGCTACGACGACCAGAACGGCCAGCGCCGTTACACGGTGGAGATTTATGCCGATGTGATGGAGATGCTGACTCCCCGCGCCAATGCCGGATCCGCTCCTCAGCCCGTACAGGGCGCGGCACAGGCAACGCCTTTTGAAGCACCCGCCCAGCCCGAGGCTGCCGGTGAGCCCAAGAACGAACTTCCTTTCTAAATAGATAGAGAGATAAACATGCGGCTTGACCAACCGTGAGGCATCCGTTTTGCGCCGACCGTCAGTGACGGGTTTCGGTGGAAAGCCTCCGTTGGCGGGGTTGTGTGGACAGATTGTTTAACTAAATCATAACTGTTTGGATACTGATTATTTTTTATGCCGCTTGAGCGGCTTATTTGACGGTGTAACGGTGATGCCTCCTACCGTCGGGGCGATTGTGGCCATCGTTTTGGCCGTGTTTCTGCTGATGATTTCCGGGTTTGTGTCGGCATCGGAAATCGCGTTCTTCTCCTTGACGCCGACCGACAAGAATGAAATAGCCCAGGAAGGCAATCCTTCGGACAAGAAAATATTGGAGCTGCTCGACGATTCCGAACGGCTGTTGGCGACGATACTGATAACCAACAACTTCGTGAACGTGACCATCATCATGCTCTGCAACTATTTCTTCGCGAGCGTCATTGATTTCGGCTCGTCCAAAGTGTTGGAGTTTATCGTCATCACGGTCATCCTGACCTTTCTCCTGTTGCTCTTCGGGGAGATTATGCCTAAGATTTATTCGGCGCAGCACGCCCTGAAGTTCTGTCGCTTTGCCGCACCCGGACTCCTGTTCTTCCGCAAACTGTTCCATCCCGTCTCCTCCATGCTGTTGCGCTCCAAGGTGCTCATCAACAAGATGGTCACCAAGGAGAATTACAACATCTCGGTGGACGACCTGTCGCAGGCGCTCGAGCTGACGGACAAGAACGACCTGACCGAGGAGCGGAGCATGCTGAAGGGTATCATCCGTTTTGGGGACGAGACCGCCAAGGAGGTGATGACTCCCCGCACCGACATGGTGGACCTGGACGTGAAAGCCTCCTACAAGGACGTGCTCAACTGTGTGGTGGAGAACGCCTACTCGCGTATCCCCGTCTACTCCGGTTCGCGCGACAACATCAAAGGGGTGCTCTATGTGAAGGACTTGTTGCCTCACTTGAGCAAGGTCAACAATTTCCGTTGGCAGTCGCTCATCCGTCCGCCCTACTTCGTTCCCGAAACCAAGAAGATTGACGACCTGCTTCGTGACTTCCAGGCCAACAAGGTGCACATCGCCATCGTGGTGGATGAGTTCGGAGGCACCTCCGGATTGGTCACGATGGAAGACATCATAGAGGAAATCGTGGGTGAAATCAATGACGAGTATGACGAGGAGGAACTTCCCTATACCAAACTCGACGAGCGCACTTTCCTGTTTGAAGGCAAGACCCTGTTGACGGACTTCTACAAGGTGATGAAGACCGGTGGCGAGGAGTTTGAGCACGTGGCGGGCGAAGCCGACACTTTGGCCGGACTGCTGCTGGAGATAAAGGGAGAGTTCCCGCAACTGCACGAAACGATTACTTTCGGGGTCTACACCTTCGAGGTGATGGAACTGGACGAACGCCGCATCGTGAAGATAAAGGTTACCCTCACTCCACCGGAGAAAGAGGCCGAGAAGGAATGAACGCATCGACATGCCGATATTCAAGCAAGTGAAAGAGGATGCCCTGCAATGGGGGATATGGAAGATGGACGAGTCCCTCGACCAACTGGCAGCTTTGTTGCCCTACGGGGAGAGGCTCTTGCAGGAGTGCGCCCGGTTTGGCAGCGAACATCGCCGCAAGGAGTGGATAGGAGCGAGGGTGTTGCTCCACCATCTGCTTCAGCGTGAAGAGCCAATCGCCTATTTGCCGTCCGGCAAGCCCCGTTTGGTGAGTGAGGCTTTTCACGTCAGCATCTCACACACGTCGGACTATGTGGCGGTGGCTCTCCACAGTCGGTGTGAAGTGGGCATTGACATTGAACGTTACGGTCTCAGGGCGTTGCGCCTGAAAGAGAGGTTCGTGCGTGAGGACGAGAGCGTGGGCGACTCCGATGTCTACATGGCGTTGCTCCATTGGAGCGCCAAGGAGACCGCCTTCAAACTGTTGGACAGGGAAGAGGTGGACTTCAGGGAACATCTGCGCATCACCCCCTTTGACAGGGAGCAGGAAGGATACTTCACGCTCACGGAGACGAAGACGGACGAGCAAAAGAGCTTCCGCATCCATTACCTGACGACCGACGACTTTGTGCTGACGCTCGGTTGCGACGAATCCCCGAAGAAGTAAAGCCCGAAACGGGGGGTAGGGCGGCAACCGGTTCGCTACACCGTGATTTCTCCGCATATCGGATTGTTCATCCGGTAGCGGACTTCCTGTGGGCTCATGCCGTGACCGAAGAGGAACATCAACTTCGTCAACGCAGCCTCTGCCGTACTGTCGTGCCCGCTTATCACGCCGGCATCCAGCAAATGAAGACCTGTTTCGTAGCGTGCCATCTCCACCGTTCCTGCCAAGCACTGGCTGATGTTCACAATCACAATGCCACGCCCTGTGGCCTCTTTCAGCAGACGCACCAACCACTCCTTCTGCGGGGCGTTGCCCGACCCGAACGTCTTCAGTACCACCGCCTTCAGTCCGGGCACGTTCAGTATCTGCGCCACGATGTTCTCCTGGATTCCGGGGAACAGGGTGAGGGAGACAATGTTCGTGTCGAAGAGGAAATGCGGTTTCAGTGGGAGCGAGAAATCCACCTTGCGGATGTAATCCTCTATGTAGTTGATGTGTATGCCGGCATTGGCAAGCACCGGATAGTTGTACGACTTGAAGGCGTTGAAGTGCTCCACGTTGACTTTCGTGGTGCGGTTGCCTCGCATCAACGCGTTGTTGAAGTAGACGCAGACCTCTGGGACGACGGGCGTGCCGTCCGAATGCTTGGCGGCGGCAATCTCTATGGCCGTAATCAGATTCTCCTTGCCGTCAGTCCGCAACATGCCGATAGGCAGCTGGCTACCAGTGAGGATGACGGGCTTCGTCAGGTTCTCGAGCATGAAACTGAGGGCGGAAGCCGTGTAGGCCATGGTGTCCGTTCCGTGCAGGATGACGAAGCCGTCGTAACGCTCGTAGTTATAGTGGATAATCTTTACGATTTTCGCCCAGAAGTTCGGCTCCATATCGGAAGAGTCTATCGGCGGATTGAACTGGTAGGTACTGATGTGGTAGTTGAAACGCTTCAGTTCGGGCACATGATTCTGCAAGTGGTCGAAGTTGAAGGTCTCCAATGCTCCAGTCTCGGAGTTTTGAATCATACCGATAGTTCCTCCGGTATAGATAAGCAGGACGGAAGGATATTTCTTTAATAACATAAACTCATCTCTTTAATCGTAAATCCGCCACAAAGATAGGAATATATCCTGAATAATCTGCACTGAACCCGATAAAAATAACATTTTGTTAGGCAAACAGCGGCAAATCATCTCCCAATATCCGACAGAAGTCGACCAATGGCCTTGTCCGCGTCCCGCTCTTCATTGAGCAATGCGACGAAACGGCTGCCGATGATAGCCCCCGAGGCGTGCGCGCAAGCGGACTGGTAGGTCTGCCGGTTGGAGATGCCGAAACCTACCATACGGGGGTTGGCGAGGTTCATCCTCTCGATGCGCTCGAAGTAGGCTTGCTTCTGTGCGTCGAAGTCCTTTTGCGCTCCCGTGACGGAAGCGGACGACACCATGTAGATGAAGCCGTCGGTATGCTCGTCGATGAAGCGGATGCGCTCGTCGCTGGTCTCCGGCGTGATGAGCATGATGATGCGCAGTCCGTACCTGTCCGCCACGGGCTTGTAGCTCTCCATGTACTCCTTGAAGGGCAGGTCGGGGATAATCATCCCGTCCACGCCACACGCTTGGCACGACTGGCAAAATGCCTCGAAGCCGTATTGCATGATGGGGTTGAGGTATCCCATGAGGATGAGGGGGATGTGTACGGAACTCCGTATCTCCTTCAGCTGACTGAAGAGGAGACGGAGCGTCATGCCGTTGCGCAGGGCTGTCGCGCCGGCCTCCTGAATCACCGGACCGTCCGCCATCGGGTCGCTGAAGGGGATGCCGATTTCTATCAGGTCCACTCCACGGCGTTCGAGGGTCTCTATCACATCCACCGTCCCTTCCAAGGTGGGATAACCTGCGCAGAAATAGATGGAAAGTATCTCTTTCCGCTTTGTGCTGAATAATTGGTTGATTCTGTTCATCGTTGTATGGTTTTTAGTAAGTTTTGTATAAATCCGTCTATCAAGGCAACGTCTTTGTATCCCGGTCTTGCCTCAAACCGGCTGTTCAGGTCGATGCCTGCCCACCGGGGGTGACTGAAGCGCGCGAGTGCCTCCACATGCGTGGCGGAGATGCCGCCGCTCAGGAGAAAAGGTGTCTCGCCGCGATAAGCCCGGAGCGTCTCCCAGTCGAACGTTCGTCCCGACCCTCCGAACTGCGGGCAGCGTGTGTCGAACAGGTAGTAGTCGCACAGTCCGTCGTACTCCTTCGTCTGTTCCAAGTCCGCCGCCGTGGCCACCGAGAAAGCCTTGACGAGCAACACCTCCCTGTTTACCGCTTGCAGCTCCTCCTTCAGGCGTTGGCAGTCGGCCGCGCTCATGCCGCCGTGTAGCTGCACGCCGTGCAGCCCATACTCCTCCATCGTCCGCAGGATGTTGGGAACCGGGTTATCCACAAACACGCCAATCCGTTTGGCTCTCAGCGGCAGGTACGCAGGCGGCGTAGCCACAAAGCGGGGCGACTTGGGGTAGAAGATGAATCCCATCCAGTCCACTCCCAGCTCTTCAATGGCGCGAATGTTTTCGGGCTCGCGCATGCCGCATACCTTGACAATCATTGCAGTGCGTGGATGAAGGAGTGTAACGTAGCTCCGGGATTGGAGGTCTTCATGAACGATTCGCCTATCAGGAATCCCTGAAAGCCGCAGGCGCGCAGCCGCTTGACGGTCTCCGGATTGGAGATGCCGCTTTCGGAGACACGCACCGCACGGTCGGGCAACTTCTCCGCTATGCGGAACGAGTTCTCCACGTCGGTGTGGAATGTCCCCAAGTTGCGGTTGTTCACGCCAACCATGTCCACCTCGTCGTCCACATAATCCAGCTCGCTCTCCGCATGGATTTCCAGCAACACCTCCAGCGAGAGGTCGTGGGCCAGACGCGTCAGCTCGCGGCACTTCGCTACGGGCAGGGCGGCGGCAATCAGCAGGATAGCGTCCGCTCCCACGGTGCGTGCTTGGTACACCTGGTAAGGGTCGATGATGAAATCCTTGCGCAGGATGGGCAGCTCCACCTTGGGGCGCACCTGCCGGATGAAGCCCAGACTCCCTCCGAAGAAATGCTCATCGGTGAGGATGGAGAGTGCCGAAGCCCCGTTTTGCGCATACTTCACGGGGATTGTTTCCGGGTCGCCGTCCTCCTTGATCCATCCCTTCGAGGGCGATTTCCGCTTGAACTCCGCGATGATGCCCGTGGACGACTCGCGCAGACGCTGGCTTAGGCTGACGGTCCGGCGGTTCTCGTCCTCGCAGAGGTCATGGAGCAAGTCCAACCCGAACACCTGTTTCTGCGCCTCAATCTCCCGACGCTTGTAAGCGACTATTTCGTCTAAAATATCCATGGTGTCAGTCTCTTTAGCTGTTTAGTTCAATAAACTTCTTCAGTGTGCGCAGGGCTTTGCCGCTCTCGAGCGATTCGCGGGCAATGGCCATGCACTCCTCAATCTCCTTGGCGGGCTCTATGGCCTGAATGGCGAAGGCGGCGTTGGCCAGCACGCAGTCGGTCTGGGCTTGGGTAGCCCGGTTGTTGAGCACATTGTCGAAGACGCGTGCCGCCTCTTCTTTGGTGTCTCCGCCAAACAGTTCCTCCTGACGGATGGCGGCTACGCCAAGCTCCTCGGGACGGAACACGTGCTCGTAGCAGGCCGTGGTGACCTTGAAATCACCCGTCAGCGAAATCTCGTCGTACCCGTCGAGGCTGTTGACTACGACAAAGCCGATGCCCAGCTTCTGGAACACGTTGGTGTAGAGCCGCAGCTGGTTCAGGTCCGCCACGCCCAACAGCTGGTAGGCAGGCTTGCAGGGGTTCACCAACGGTCCGAGCAGGTTGAAGACGGTGCGTACCTGCAACGCTTTGCGCACGCCGGCGACGAACTTCATGGCCGGGTTGAAGAGCGGCGCGTGCATGTAGACCATGTGGGTCTCTTCCATGGAACGGGTCAGTTTCTCCCGGTCGGCGGTGAACTTCACCCCGTGTTGCTCCATCACGTTGCTGGCTCCGCTCACCGACGTGGCTCCGTAGTTGCCGTGTTTCGCCACGTTGTATCCCGCACCTGCCACCACAAAGCAGGCGCAGGTGGAGATGTTGAACGTGTTTTTGCCGTCGCCGCCCGTCCCCACAATGTCTATGGGACGATAGGCGTCCAGGTCCACCGGCACGCGGGTGGTCATCAGCGCCTCACGGAATCCTATCAGTTCGTCCACCGTGATGTCCCTCATCCGGAATACGGTGAGCAGTGCGGCAATCTGCGCTTCGGGATACTTCTCCTTGGTGATGTTCAGCAGTATCTCTTTCGTCTCGGTCTGGGTCAACTCCTCGTTGTTGAAGAGTCGGTTCAATATGGTTTTCATTGTTGCATTTCGTTTTTATAAGTCCGACGGACGCGTGAGTCCCGTCGTTTTGTCGGGTTAGTTGATTGTTTAGCGTTGTTCGATCTGGTGGTCCAGCCAGTTGCGGATAATCCGCTTCCCTTCCGGTGTCAGCACCGACTCGGGGTGGAACTGTATGCCGTGGATGTTGAACTCCTTGTGCTTTAGGGCCATGATTTGTCCCTCTTCGCTGACGGCCGTCACCTCCAGGCAGTCCGGAAGCCCCTGCGGGTTGACCACCCACGAATGGTAACGCCCGACTTCTATCTCCGTGCCGAGCCCGCTGAACAGGTAACTGTTGCCCAACAGACTCACGGGTGTCTGCACGCCGTGAAACACGTTGGGCAGGTTCAGCAACTTCGCCCCGAAACATTCCCCTATGGCCTGGTGTCCCAGACAGATGCCCAGTATCGGCTTCTTGCCGGCATAAGTCTTTATGGTCTCTATGAGCAGTCCAGCTTCGGAGGGGATGCCCGGTCCCGGCGACAACACGATGTTGTCATACCGTTCCAGCTCCTCCAACCGGAACTTGTCGTTGCGTACCACTTCCGTTTCCGTGCCCGATTCGTTGAGCAAGTGGTACAGGTTATACGTAAACGAATCGTAATTGTCGATGATGATTGTTTTCATAATGTTCTGGTTGAGAGGTTCCTTACATTCGTTCCGCCAGGATGATGGCTTTCTTCAGCGCACCCAGCTTGTTGTTCACTTCCTGCAGCTCGTTCTCCTCGTCGCTCTTCGCCACGATGCCGCCGCCGGCCTGGAACCACAACTCGTTGTTGCGGCTGACGAAGGTACGTATCGTGATGGCTTGGTTCAGACTCCCGTTGAGTCCGATGAAACCGATGCACCCTCCGTAAGCTCCCCGGTTGTGCGGTTCGTACTCGCTAATCAGCTGCATGGCGCGTACCTTGGGCGCACCCGAGAGCGTGCCTGCGGGGAAGGTGTCGATGAAGGTCTTGATGGGGTTCGCCTCTTCGTTGAGCGTTCCGCTCACACGGCTCACCAGGTGAATGACGTGGCTGTAGAACTGCGGCTCTTTGTAGAACTCCACCTTCACGTTGTGGCAGTTGCGGCTCAAGTCGTTGCGTGCCAGGTCTACCAGCATCACGTGCTCGGCGTTCTCTTTCGGGTCGGCCAACAGCATGGATGCCGCCTCCTTGTCCCGTTCCGCGTCGCCCGTACGTTTGGTGGTCCCGGCAATCGGGTCGATGTAGGCCGTACGTGCCTCAATGCGGCAGTGCGTCTCGGGCGAAGAGCCGAAGATGCGGAAACCGCCGAAGTCGAAATAGAACAGGTAGGGCGAGGGGTTGATGCTGCGCAGGGCACGGTAGAGCTTGAAGTCGTCCCCCTTGAAGCGCTGCACGAACCGGCGCGACAGGACTATCTGGAACACGTCGCCGCGCAGGCAGTGGGCGATGCCCTTGCGGATGTTGGCCTTGTGCTCCTCGTCGGTGAGCGGACTGGTGGTAGGGCCGACGGCATGGAACTCGAAGGTGGAGAAGTTGCGGTTGTGAATCGTCTTCCGTATCACCTCCAGGTGGTCCGTCTCGTCGCCGTCCACCATCTCCAGCATCATCATCTCGTTCTTGAAGTCGTTGAACACGATGAGGTACTTGTACAGTATGTACAGCATGTCGGGCGCGTCGTTACGGGTCTCCTTGCTGTCCTTCACCGGGATGTTCTCGAAGTAGCGCACGGCGTTGAACGAGGTGTAGCCGTAGAGCCCGCAGTAGTTGCTGTACTCGCCGGTCACCTCAAAGCGGCCCAGGAAATCGTTGATGGCCTGGTCCACGCGGTAACTCCCTGTGACGGGCCGCACCTCCTTGCTCCCGTCGGGGAAGTTGAAGAGTACGTTCCCGTGGTCGATGGCGACACTGGCCATGGGCTGCAGTCCGATGAACGAGCGGTTGTTCTCGCTCCCGTGGTAGTCCGAGCTCTCCATCAATGCGCTCTGTGGAAAGATGTCGCGCACCTTCAGGTAGGTGCTCACCGGCGTGTGCAGGTCGCCCAGAACCGTCTTGTAGACGGTGTGATATGTGAACTTCTTCATAGTCTCGTATCTGTTTGCAGTGAATGTTTCGTTGTCGTTAATCCTGTTTGACGCGGTCTTTCTCCCGCAGGTAAGTCTCTATGTCCTTGTCGCCGCGGCCGGACACGGTGAGCACCACCACGTCCGATGGTTTGAACTTCATCCTCTCCAATGCCCCCAGGGCGTGTGCCGATTCCAGCGCGGGGATGATGCCCTCCAGCCGTGTCAGCCGGTAGGCGGCGTTCAGTGCCTCGTCGTCCGTGATGGCCATCACGGTGGCGCGGTGTGTCTTGGCAAGGTTGGCGTGCATAGGGCCGATGCCCGGATAGTCCAGCCCGGCGGAGATGGAGTAGGGCTCCAGTATCTGTCCGTCCTCGGTCTGCATCACCAGCGAGTAGGCACCGTGCAGCACGCCCGGTCTGCCCAACCGGATGGTTGCCGCCGACAGGCGGGGATTGCCTACGTCCTGTCCGCCAGCCTCCGCCAGCACAATCTTCACGCGCTCGTCGTCCACATAGTGGTAGACGGTGCCCGCCGCGTTGCTGCCTCCGCCCACGCAAGCCACCAGATAGTCCGGATAGTCGCGCTGCTCCTTCGCCACCAACTGCGTCTTTATCTCCTCGCTGATGATGCTCTGCAGGCGTGCCACCATGTCCGGGTAGGGGTGAGGCCCCACGGTAGAACCTATTATATAATAGGTATCCGAGGGGTGGCAACACCAGTCGCGTATGGCCTCGTTGGTGGCGTCCTTCAGCGTCATGTTGCCCGAGGTGACGGGGCGTACCGTAGCGCCGAGCATCTTCATCTTCTCCACGTTCACCCGCTGGCGTTCGGTATCCGTTTTGCCCATGTAGACCACGCACTCCATGTTCATCAGCGCGCAGACGGTGGCGGTGGCCACGCCGTGCTGCCCGGCTCCCGTCTCGGCGATGACGCGTGTCTTCCCCAGCCGTTTGGCCAGCAGTATCTGTCCGATGGTATTGTTGATTTTGTGCGCTCCGGTGTGGTTCAGGTCTTCCCGTTTCAGGTAAATCCTGCAGCCGTAGCGTTCGGAGAGCCGCTTGGCCAAGTAGAGTGGAGAGGGTCGTCCCACATAGTCGCGCAGCAGCTGGTGGTACTCCTGCTTGAACTCCTCGCTGCCCAGCACCTTCAGGTAATTCTCCTTCAGGTTCTCCACGCATTGGTAGAGCACCTCGGGGATGTAGGCTCCGCCAAACTCCCCGTAATAGCCTTCGTCGTCGACGAGATAGGTTTTCTTTGTCATAGCTTTGTATGTTTTTGAATTGTTTCGGAATCGTGATAAAACAAAAAGGGCCGTCGTAAGTACGACAGCCCTTTGTTGTATTCTCTGGATTTATGGATTCGGCATATACACAGGAGCAGACCCTTACGACTTTTGGAGTTGTAAGCGGCGCCACCACCAATATGCATTAACCATAATACTCATTTGCTTGTTTCTGCTTTTATTCTTGTTTACGTGGCAAAAGTATGCAATGTTTTCATACCGTGCAAACATTTTGCCGTTTATTTTCTCAAAAAGTTTCCCTGTGGGTTCCGGACTACCGGATAAACTTGCCCGCGACGAACTCGTTCAGCTTCTCGCGGTAGCTCTCTCCGATGGGGATGTCCTTGCCGTCGGCCAGGATGACGCGGCTCTTGCTGATTTCCTTGATGCAGCCCAGGTTGACGATGTACGACTTGTGCAGCCGCATGAACCCGCGCCCCTCCAGCCGCTCCTCCATCTTCTTCATGCTGAGCAGCACGGTGAGGGGCTTCTGCTCCGTGGCCAGATGGATGCGCAGGTATTCGCTCATCCCCTCTATGTAGACAATGTCCGCCATCTCGATGCGCACTACCTTGTACTCCGTCTTCAGGAAGAGTGAGCCGTCGTCGTCGCCTTGTGCCGCCGCGTCGGCGGCGTGCGTCAGGTCGTACTGTTGCTTCACCTTGTTGGCCGCCCTCATCACGTCGCTCAGCCCGAAGGGCTTGAGCAGGTAATCTATGGCGTTCACCCGGTATCCTTCAATCGCGTATTCCTGGTAGGCCGTGGTGAACACCACCATGGGCGGATGGCTGAGCGAGCGCACGTAGTCCATCCCGCTCAGGTCCGGCATGTTGATGTCTATGAAGAGCACGTCGGCCTTCACCGTCTCCATCAGCCGCATGGCCTCCATGGCACTGATGCACGAACCCGCCACTTCAAAGAAGGGCACCTTCTGCAAGTAGGCCGTCAGCTGCTTCAGCGCCAACGGCTCATCGTCAATCGCTATACATTTTATCATCGTCCGAGCAATGTGTTAAGTCCTTTGTTTGGAATGCGCAGCCGCACCCTGTACTCGCTCTCCGTGGACCGGATGTCCAGGCGGTATGCCTTGCCGTAAATCAGCTGCAGCCGTTCCTTCACGTTTTCCAGCCCCACGCCGCCTTGCGTCTCCTCGTTGGAGGGCTTCCGGCTGTTGCGGCAACGGAAGTCCACATACCCGTCGCCGTCCGTCGTCACGCCGATCTCCACGAACGACTCCCGCTCGTAGCTGATGCCGTGCTTGAAGGCGTTCTCCACAAAGATGATGAAGAGCAGCGGCGGCACCTGCACGTCGGGTACGTTGGCGGGCAGGGAGAGCGTGATGCGCACGTGTTCGGCGTAGCGGATGCGCATCAGCCCCACGTAGTTGGAGATGAAGTCCAGTTCCTTCTGTAGCGGCGACAGCGTGTCGTTGGCCTCGTAGAGCATGTAGCGCATCAGGCGCGACAGCACCTCGATGGTGTGCTTGGCCTGTTCGGGGTCAATGTCCACCAAGGCGTGTATGTTGTTGAGCGTGTTCATGAAAAAGTGCGGGTTAATCTGATACTTCAGATACTCCAGCTGGTGCGTCAGGTTCTCCCGTTCCAGCGCCTTCATCCGCTTGCGGTCGTCGGTCGACTTGAAGAAGTACTTCGCTCCGACGTTCAGTGCCAGCAACAGCAGCAGGATGGTGACGGCTACCGTGTCTTTCTGTCCGAAGACAAACGGCGGGTTCTCGCGCTGCATCCGTTGAGGCCGCGGTTCGCGTTCGGGGCGCGAATCGCGCTCAAACATCGGGGGCTCCTTCGGGCGCGGTGGCCGCGTCTCTCCCATCTGCTCCGTCTCTCCCGTCCGCTCCATCCGCTCCATCTTCATCCCGTTCTCCTTGGGTGGGAGCGGATGCGGATTGTTGACCTCCTGGTAGATGCCGAAGACTATAAGCAGGGGAACGGTGAACGCCAGGTAGAGGGCCTTGCGTCCGCGGTAGACCAGCAACGGAGCGACCAGAAGGTTATGGAGGTAAAAGGCCAGGGCGAACACGCCCAGCATGCGCCAGGTGTTCCACACCCCCTGCCAGTCGTAGGTGGCGGTGTGGTTGGTCATCGCGCTGACGTACATCGACAGTACGGGTGCCGCGAACAATACTGCCCACAGCACCGCGTAAAGGATGTTTTCCGATTTCTTCTGTCCTGTCATCTTCTTCATCTGTAGCGGCGCTCTTGCGGGTCACCGGACCCATTGGCCGCCAAATATACATATTATTACCTTACGGAAGATTGCCTGGAACCGATTATTTACCATCTGAGACCTCCGCCACCCGGTTGTCCGCCCGGTTGGTTCCCTCCGCCGCCTTGGCTTCCGCCGCTGAAGTTATAGGTGTTCACCATTTGCGAGAGGGTCATCGTGGCCAGCTTGGAACCGCCGCTCACCGTAGCGTCGGTGACGTATCCGCAGAAGTCCGTGCCGTCCGTCACCGTAGCTCCCGAGGAGATGGTGTAGGCGTTGCCCTTCGTCATCTTGGGCGACGAGAGCAACAGGGTGTACCCCTGGCTCGAGTAGCTCATCGGCACTTTGAACGCCAACAGGTTGTTGCCGCTCGCGTCGGCCACGGTGACGAACTGTCCGCTGCTGATGCTGCTGCCGCCCACGATGGCCACGGGCTGCGAGCAGGCGTTGGACGTGGGCGTGGAGGTGGTTCCGCCGATGCCTATCAGGGTGCCGCCGGTCACGGCGAACGTGTTCTCGTCGCAGTCGAAGCCCCCTTCGGGTACCGTCGTTCCGCAGGCTATCACTATGCCTCCGCTGACGGTGAGGGTGGAGTTGGAGTCGATGCCGTCGTTGTTGCTGCCCAGGGCGAAGACGGTGCCTCCGCTGATGGTCATCGCTCCGGCCGAGTTGATGCCGTCGTCGTAGCAAAGCGATTTCACGGTACCTCCGGAGATGTCCATCGTCCCCTTGCTCTCTATGCCCTCGGCACCCTCGCCGCCGGAACATCTCACGGTGATGTCACCGTCCTTGATGTACATGTTGCCGTCGCTCTTGATGCCCTTGGGCGAAGTGTCCAGCTTGTTCAGCACATACTGCTTGCCGGTGGTAATCACCTTGACGGTCCCCCCGTTTACGGTCAGGGTCTGGTCGGTGCTGATGCCTTTGCCTCCGGCACCCGTGCTCTTGCACAGGAGGCTGCCGCCGTTGATGACGATGATGCTGTCCGCCTTGACCCCTGCGCAAGCGGTCACGTCCGTGCCGTCGTCGTCCAGCTCGCCTCCGCCGCTGGTGATGGCTGTGGTGCGTCCGCCGTCAATCTGCACCAAGCCGTCGCAGCTGAGTCCTTTCGCCGCCGTGGCGGATGCCTCCACGTTGATGACACCGCCCTTGATGTAGATGGCGTCGTTGGCCTTGATGCCGTTGCCGGCCGTCGCCTTCACGTAGATGTTGTTGCCCGGTCGGAAGAAGAGGTAGTCGTCGCTGCGTATGCCCGCCTTGCAGTTGGCGTAGACCTTCAGCGATCCGTTGCCCGAGAAGAGGAGCTTGCCCTCGCTGAAGAGCGTCGCTTTCATGTCCTCGTCATCCGTAGCGTCGTTGTAGGCGGTGCCGTCCGTCAGCGTATTCTCCGTGCCGTCCGTCAGGACGATGAACCCGCGCTTCTTGCTCTGGATGTTCAGCGGCGCGCCGTCAGGGTTGGTGATGCTCACCCCGTCGAGCTGCAGGGCGAACTTGTTGTCGCTGTATATCTTCAGGAATCCGTCCGAGGTGCTGCCGCTTACGGTGTACTTCACCTTTTTGGCGGACGAGGTCACCACCACGTCGGCGTTTGTCGCGGTCACCTCCACTCCGCTCACCTCGCCCGTAACCGTGGCCGAAGTGCCGTTGAAGGCAATGCTCACTTCGTTGGAGAACGTATTGTTTTCGATGTAGTCCTCGTAGTTGTCCGCGTCGCTTTCCGTCGGAACGGTCTCCGTCTCGTCAAGTGCCGTCTCGTCAATCGCGATGTCGAACGAGTTCAGTTCGGAGATTGACGTGGCATAGGATGTCCCGCTGTCACTGTCCGTGGAATCTCCGTCGTAGCCGCCGGGTACGTTCGTGTTGTCGTCGTCCGTCCATCCGTTGTCGGTGGAGCAGGCTGCGAACAGTCCGGCAATCATCAAGTAAATCAGTAAGCGTTTCATATCTTTTGTTATTAAAATGTACGGTGCAAAGGTAATTAGGGTGCTGTTTGTTTGCAAATCTATTCAATGAACCGTCAGAATGTCTCAACCAAACGGGCTGTCGTCATTGTTGCCGTCCGCATTTCTCCAGTCAGAGAAAAATATTTTCCCGGTCGGGAAAAAGGCTTCCTCGTTTGGATTCCGTGAGC
>CAVJRQ010000083.1:0-18900 GCA_963652075.1 Acutalibacteraceae bacterium | reverse complement strand
ATTTCTTTACTTTTTAAAGTGTTAAAACGGTGTAAAGTAAATCTGTACTAAGTCAGAGTGACACGGGGGCTGACTATAACAGTTCATGCCGTACGACATGGGAACCCCATGACGTACGGCATGAAACGCGAACAATCCCTTGCAGGAAGCTGCCCTTGGCTTAGTCGTCATCACCTCCCGTCGACAGTTCCTCTGCACTCCAGCCGTCCGGGATGCCGCTGTTGCTGTTCTGATCCAAAGTGAGGGTACTGTATTTATAGATAGTACCCGGGCTGGCAACATTTTCAAGCCAGCTCTCTAAGGCATCCGTAGTAGAACCTATCTCTGTTGCTTTGATGGTTACTTTGCTTAGACGCGTGCAACTACTGAACATATTAGCGTAGCAGGAATACTCAAGCTCGGTAGCAGGGAGTTCAGGAGCTTCGGTCAAGCCCGTGCAACCATCGAACATACGCTGGTAGCAGTAATACGCAAGCGTGGTAGCAGGGAGTGCCGGGGCAGAGGTCAAGCTTTCGCAGCTCCAGAACATACCGTAGTAGCAGTTACTTGCGAGCGTGGTAGCCAGGAGTTCAGGGGCAGAGGTCAAGACCGTACATTCATAGAACAGGTGACAGAACCTCGCATTCGACATATCTGCGGTTTCGTAGTTTGCATAGTCAACCAACGTCCTTATGTCTCCGGACGCTTCCACGGCAACACCATTGCCAAATGAAATTTTGCAATAGTCTGAATAACCATTTGCCGTACCGTTGGGACTTTTGCCACGAAGCCTCAAGTTTCTATTGTCACCACCAAATGATATTGAGGTTCCGAGGGCATATGTAGCCCAGTCATCCTCTCCTACGGAATATTCGAACGTTCCTACACTTGGAGATTCCTCCGCCCTCATCGTAAAGGTCTGTTCGCTGGCCGCCTTGAAGGTAAGATAGGGAGCATTGATAACAGGAGCAGGAGCAGGAGCAGGAGTAGGAGTAGGAGTAGTACCACTGTCGAGGGTGGCTGTGCCGCTGGTGGTATCTCCGCCGGATGTCCAGGCCTTAATGCTCGATGTGACTTTCAATTCTGTCTTGCTGACGGTAATGTTATAGGTATATTCCGTCTGTCCCTTGAACTCTACATCCGCACCAAGTTTGTATATATAACTACCTCCTCCGACTTCGACCTTGATAAAGTCCGTGGAATTGGAAACGGTTTGCGGCACGATAACGGCTGAACCGGTCTTTCCGGTGCAGACCTTGATTTCTCCCGCGGTGCCCGTTGCATCACCTACAGTTGTACCCTGTACGGAAAAGGTCGTGGTGGGTAATGTGTTCAGGATAGATACCACGGCATCGCTCAGGCCAGAGGTCTCGAAACCGACACCGGCTGTAAGGTTGATGTTCACCTTGGTGAGCAGGTGGGTAAAGGTAAGCTTAACAGCGTCAGCCGTGCGGGCTACGGGGTTCTCTGTCGGCACACCCGTCATCAGGTCGCTGGCCTTGTAGTTGGCATCAGTGCTCTGGTCGCTATTTACGGTAAAAGTTACATTCTCGTTATTATAGGCACCAGCAGCAGTGGCAGCGGCAGAAGGATAGACACCGTAGATGTACAGGCCGTTGCCGCTCGTGGGCCAATACTGCGTGTTGGAAAGGTTGCCCTCGCCGTCGGCGGTGTATTCAAGCGGCTGTTTGTATGTAGTGACATTGTCACCTGAAGTGGCAGGAGCCGTGCTTTCACCACTCTTGACGCTCTCCACGAGGAAGATGCCTACCTTTTCGTTATTATCGAACTGCTCGAGCTGCAGGTTCTGCGCCGCACGGGTGTTGATGATGGTGTTGGCGGTACTGAGGCGCAGTTGGCCGTCGTCCACCGGACTGTTGTCGTTGCTGCAGGCGGTGAACATGGCCGTAACCGCAGCAGCAAAAAGAAATGAATTTGATTTCATGTGAATAATTTATGTTTGATTTTACAATGCTATGTACAAATTGGTTGCAAAGGTAGGCATACTATTTGGATGAACAGGTACTTACCCCCCCCCTCCCGCTTAACATATTTTATATGTTTGACGGGCATGCGGTAAGCACTCACGCCGGCTGATGCAACTACTTGCGTTGCCCATCGTGAGAAGTCGAAGCCAAAATACACATCGAGCACAATGAAATCGTAGTAAATTGTTGCTACCTTTGCCGAAAACAAATGAAGCGATATGACAGAATGGGAAAAAATGCAAGCCGGTGAGGTCTACAACGATTTTGACCCCGACTTGTTCAACCGCCGAGTGGAAGCCAAGAAGCTGTTCAGAGCCTATAACCGCACGGAGGATGACGAGGTGGAGAGACGCAACGACCTCATGCGACGGCTATTCAAATCGGTAGGGACGAACGTGTGGATAGAGCCAGACTTTCGTTGCGAGTTCGGCAAGAACATCACCATCGGCAACGACGTGTACATCAATTTCGGATGCGTCATCCTGGACTGCGGGCAGGTGAGCATCGGCAACAACACGCTAATCGGACCGAACGTCGGCCTCTTCTCGGGCAACCATACCACCGACGCTGAGGAACGGGCCACGGGCGGACTTATCCCGAAGCCCATCACCATCGGCAACCGGGTATGGATTTGCGGCAACGTCTCCGTCGTTCCCGGAGTCACCATCGGCGACGACAGTATCATCGGTGCCGGCAGCGTGGTCACACGCGACATCCCCTCGGGTGTCATTGCGGCAGGGAACCCTTGCCGCGTGCTGCGGAAGATTACCGCGAAAGACAAAATAGGCTACTCACCCTCGAACGACTAACAAAATAACCATACAATGACTATACTCGGAAACAGAAGACTTATCCATCGCGGCATCTCAATGTCCAAGGTCTTCACACTGATTTTGATTGTCGCGGCACAAGCGCTGGTGGGCTGCGACCCGCAGACAGGAACGTCCGGAGCGGCAAGCTATTGGACCAGTGACAGTGCCTGGTACCAGGCCAAAGAAGGCATCAACCCCGACCGGATTGACCTGCTCTACCTGGTATCGACCGATGTCATCTCCGCCACGGACGGGAACGGGGAGAAATTGTACCGTGCGCAACTGACCCCTGAGGACAAGCAGGCCATTGACTCAGAACTCGCCTACGTGGAGGAGAAGATTGGCCAGGGGGACTTCAACTACGTCGCCCCGTACTACCATCAGTTCACGTTCGAAGCCATCGGACTGCCTACCGACCAATTCGATGCGGAGTACAAGAAGGTGGCGGAAGAGGTGTGCGAAGCTTTCGACCATTACATGAAGCACCTCAACCAAGGCCGCAGGTTTGCCCTCGTGGGTTTCTCGCAAGGCGGAATGCTGGTACTCGACGTGCTGAAGCACATGAGCGACGAGCAATACCGGCAGATGGTCGCCGCCTACGCCCTGGGCTATCGCATCTCGGCAGAGGATTTGGAGTGCGAACGCATCGTCCCGGCTTCCGACGAGAGCAGTACAGGTGTCACGGTATCGTTCAATTCGGTTCTCGACAATGCCGCCATCTGGCCCTTCGTGGCTGGCGACGCGGCTGCGGCGATAAACCCCGTAAACTGGGTCACGGACAATACCCCAGCCACATTCACGTACGAGGAGTGTCCGCACACGGTGCACCTCGACCCGACAACGTACCAGCTGATTGTGGAGACAGCCAATGCCGAGAAGTATCGGGAGTGGAACCGCAACCCCGTCTACCAAAGCGCGAATGTCGACCCCGGCTGCCTGCACCACTGGGACTTGCTGTTCTACCCCGACTTCATCCATGACAACATCCTGAAGAGGGCGGAATAAGGGGATAGCCGCAAGAAGCCCCGAAACAGAGTTCGCCACTTACAGCCTCCTCATTGGGCTGTAAGTGGCGAACTTCCGTTATACCTTATATTATATAGGCAGGATTACTCGATGGTTATCTCCAACTTCCGCAAATCCCGGTCGCGCGAGCTGCCGCCGTAGAAGATTTCATACGCGCCCTTGATCGGGTGCATGGTATTGGTCTTCACGTCGAACCAGTCGAAAGCATCGTAGGGAAGCTCTATCGCCACCTGCTCGGTAGCGCCTTTGGCGATGTTCACGCGCTTGAAGCCGCGGAGCGTCTTGACGGGACCTTCCGAGTCACCCACACGGTGGATGTACACCTGCACCACCTCTTCACCGTCACGTTTACCGACATTCTGCACGGGAATGGTGAGCGTAGCCTTCTCGCCATACGCCAGAGTCGTCTTGTCCAGAGAGGCCGGCAGGTAAGCGAACTTGGTATAGCTCAGTCCGTAGCCGAAAGAGAAGAGAGGCTGGTCCTTGAAGAAGCGATAGGTACGTCCCTTCATGGAATAATCGAGGAAATCGGGCAACTGATCCATATTCTTGTAGAACGTGACGGGCAAGCGTCCGGCAGGATTGTACTCGCCAAAGAGCGTCTTGGCGATGGCCGTTCCGCCCTCTTGACCCGGATACCACGCCTGGAGGATAGCGTCGCAATTCCCCACCTCGTCGGACAGGGCGACGGCAGAACCGGAGAAGTTGACAAAGGCCACCTTCTTGCCGGCTTTCTTCAACGCCTGCAGCACCTCACGCTGCGCCTTGGGCAATTCGATGTCAGTGCGGTCGCCACCCTTGAAGCCCTCGGCACTGACACTCATCTCCTCGCCTTCCAGTTTGGGAGAGATGCCGCCGGCAAAGATGACCACATCGGCTTTCCTGATGCGTTTGAGCACCGCCTTCATGTCAGTGGGCCGCGACTCCACCAAGTCGAAGCTAAGGAAGGCATCCTCACGCTTTTGACTGGTACGAACCTCTATCCTGTACTCCTTGCCCGCCTCGAACTCGAAGGGGTAATAGTTGGAAGTCTGCTTCTTGTTGGAGATTTCCTTGCCTGCCTCTTTCCCGTTGAGCAGGATGCTCACCGTGCCGTTGGTAGCAAGACGGAAATATGCCTTGCCGTTGTGGTCGGGGCGGAAAGTAGACGTGTAGACCGCCGAGAACTCATGGTTGTTCACACCCGGAGCGAACACCGTGGCACCTGCCCTCTGGAAGTTGAACGGAGTGGCCTGCACGGCATGCACTTCCGCCGTGCCGTTGAAAGTAAAGTTGTTCCAGTAGTCGGCCTCAAAGCCCTTGCCTTTGGAAGAGGCGCACTGGGCGAACAGACTGGCCCAGATATGCGAATCGGTGTGTCCGCACACCTGTTCGTAGATGACCTTCGACTCGGGCAGCATCTGACGGATGCCTTGCAACAGCGTCACGGTGTGTGACGGAGTGCCCTCGTAGTTGCCCCACTGCATCACGGAGTCGTTGGCGTTGGGACCGAGCACGGCCACAGTCATCTTCTTGCTGAGCGGCAGGAGGTTCTTGTTGTTCTGCAGCAAGACGAGTGTCTCTTCTGCCATCTTCAGTGCCAGGTCTTGGTGTTCCTTGCAACCCACCACGGAGTAAGGAATCTCTCCCCACGGAGCGGGAACCTGGTCGTCCATCTCGCCCAACTCGAAGCGGGCTTTCAGCAAACGGCGCACGGAAACGTCGATGCGCTCCTCGGGAATCAGTCCCTGGCGCACGGCCTTAGGCAGGTTCTTGTAGTTCGATCCGCACTCCACGTCCGTTCCGTTGAGGACAGCGTTGGCGGAAGCGTGCGTGGCATCGGGTTGCGTGTTGTGCCGGTTCGCTCCGTAGAAGTCGGAGATTGCGCCGCAGTCCGAAACAACGATGCCGTTGAATCCCCATTCGTTGCGCAGAATCTGCGTCAGCAGCCGGTTGCTGCCACAGCAGGGCTCGCCTTCATAGCGGTTGTAGGCGCACATCACCTCTTTCACGCCAGCCTTCTGCACCAAGTCCTTGAACGCGGGGAGATAGGTCTCCCACAGGTCGCGCAGGTCGATGTTCTCGGCATTGAAGTAGTGGCGGTTCCATTCCGGACCGGAGTGGACAGCAAAATGTTTGGCGCAGGCGTGGAGCTTGTTGTAGCGCACGTCATTCGGGCCTTGCAGACCACGAACGACAGCCATACCCAGCTGGCCGGTCAGATACGGGTCTTCGCCATACGTCTCCTGGCCGCGTCCCCAACGCGGGTCACGGAAGATGTTGACATTGGGAGTCCAGAACGTCAGGCACTGGTAACGCCCGTACTTGTCGTGTTTACGGAAATCGGTGTTCTTTGCCCGCGCCTCGTCGGAGACGGCGGTGAACACATCCTCAAGCAGCGCGTCGTTGAACGAGGCGGCCATGCCGATGCATTGAGGGAAGACGGTTGCCAATCCGGCACGTCCCACACCGTGGAGAGCCTCGTTCCACCATTCATAAGGCTTGATTCCCAAACGGGGTACCGCCTGGGAGTTGTTCTGCATCAATTGCACTTTTTCCTCCAGCGTAAGCCGCTTCAGCAGGTCATCGGCACGCTGGTCCGGTGTCAGGGTCACGTCCTGGTAAGGCAGCACTTTCGCGTTTTGAGCTATCGCTCCACAAGAGAGGCAGGCCAACAGGCACACAGATACTAATTTCTTCATGGTTTGATTGATTTTATTTTATGTTTTGTCGGGTTTCACATCCTAACAACATCACAGGTTGCGAAGATACGGAAAAATGATTAGCTTTGCACGCATTTTGTTGAAAAGATGACAAGAGAACTGAAAACAATACTTCTGTCCGTACTGCTTTGCCTGAGCTGTCTGCCGCAAGCGTCGGCAGCGGAAGGCACTGCGGAGAACGCCGGGTCTCAGCCGGACTCCATCCGGTTCAGCCTGCTCACCTGCTCGCCCGGAACTGAGGTTTACGCCCTGTTTGGCCACTCGGCCATCCGTTACCATAACGTAAGCCGTGGAATAGACTGTGCC
This sequence comes from Acutalibacteraceae bacterium, assembly GCA_963652075.1. GTDB lineage: Bacteria > Bacteroidota > Bacteroidia > Bacteroidales > Bacteroidaceae > Phocaeicola_A. The sequence goes on along the minus strand of CAVJRQ010000083.1, from coordinate 12,087 downwards.
TTCAACTACGGGATGTTCAGTTTCAGCGCGCCCAACTTCGTGATGCGGTTCATCAAGGGAGAGACCGATTACCAACTGGGCGTTACGCCCTTTGAGCACTTCAAGGAGGCGTACGCCGCACGCGGGTCGTACGTGGTGGAGCAGGAGCTGAACCTTACCCGCGCCGAGAAGTTACGCCTGTTGGCGTTGCTGGAAGAGAACTTCCGGCCCGAGAACCGGGTGTACAGGTACAACTACTTCTACGACAACTGCACCACACGGGCGCGCGACAAGATAGAAGAGAGCATCGAGGGGAGTGTGGCCTATCCGGAGAAGAGCCAGAGCACCTCTTACCGGAAGATTATCCACCACTACACGCAAGGACACGAGTGGGCGGAGTTAGGGATAGACTTCTGCCTCGGCAAGACGGCGGACGACAGCATCAGCTATCGGGCGCAGATGTTCGCCCCGTTCGTCCTGGTGGAGGCAATGGACGGTGCACAGATTGTGAACGCGGACGGCAGCAAGCGCCCCTTGGTAAAGAGCCGCCAGCTGGCGGTGAACCCCGCCAAGGCGGAAACGGCATCAGACCTCCTCCCTACCCCCATGACACTGGCCCTCATCCTGCTCGTTGCGGTAGCGTTGTGTAGCGCATGGGAGTTGAAACGGAAGCGTTACCTATGGGGAGTCAGCGCCCTGCTGTTTGGCGGCCAGGGAATAGCCGGCTGCATCGTGGCGTTCCTGTGCTTCTGTTCCATCCACCCTACGGTAGATTCCAACTACTTGGTAATCATCTTCAACCCACTTCCTTTGTTGTATCTACCGATACTGGTTTACAGGGCTTGCAAACGGAAAACGGACTACTATCATTGGGTAAACGCGGTGGTTTTAACACTTTTTATCGTGTTTTGGTGGGCAATTCCCCAAAAGTTTAATTTGGTAGTATTACCTTTGACCGCGATTTTACTAATCAGGTCTCTTACCTATATAATCATATGCAGAAAGCCACATCGATGAAAGGACGAATCCTAACCTCGCTACTCACAGCGTTAGCCATCGCCAACCTACAGGCGCAGGAGGTTTCGGTGTCTCCCAAATTGGTGATAGGCATCACGATAGACCAACTGCGGTCTGACTACATAGAGGCTTTCTCGGCTCTCTATGGCGAGAAAGGCTTCAAGCGTCTGCTGAAAGAGGGACGGGTCTATTGCAACGCCGCTTTCGACTACGCCGTGGCCGACCGCGCGTCCGCCATCGCCTCGCTCTACAGCGGAACCAACCCGTACGACCACGGCATCATCGCCGACAGGTGGATGGACCGCAACACGCTGCAGGTTGTACAGAGCGTGGACGACAAGGACTATATGGGTATCTACACGTCCGAAAACACGTCTCCCAACAAACTGTTGACCTCCACTATCTGTGACGAGCTGAAGATCAATACCTCGGGCAAGGCGTTGGTCTATGCCATCGCGCCTTTCCGTGACGCAGCCGTCTTCTCGGCCGGGCACGCCGCTGACGGGGCGTTCTGGATTAACGACGAGACCGGAAAATGGTCCGGGTCGACCTTCTACCCGTCGTTTCCCGACTGGGTCACCCGTTACAATGACCATCAGGGATTGGACACACGCATCGGGAGCACCGTGTGGGAGACTTTGCAGCCGCCACTGATCTACACCAGCTATTCGCCGCTCACCTCACAAGGTTTCAAACATTCGTTCTCCGACTCGGCTCGCCGATACCGGCAGTTCAAGACGAGCGGCTTGGTCAACGAGGAGGTGAACCGTCTGGCGAAAGCCTGCCTGCGCGGCAGTGCCGTTGGACTGGACAACGTGACGGACTTCCTTGCCGTGACCTATTACGCCGGCAACTTCGAGCACAAGTCAGACTCGGAATACCCTATCGAGATACAAGACACTTACACACGCCTGGACCGCAACATCGAAGAGTTGCTCTCCGAAGCGGAGAAGCGTGTGGGCGCAGGCAACCTGCTGGTCTTCGTCACCTCCACAGGCTACACCGACGCGGCACACACCGACTACCTGAAGGAGTACCGCATCCCTACGGGCGAGTTCCATCTGAACCGTTGCGCCGCACTGCTCAACATGTTCCTGATGGCGACCTACGGACAGGGACAGTATGTGGAGGCTTACCACGACCTGCAGCTCTATTTCGACCATAAACTGATAGAGAAGAAGCAGCTCAACCTGACGGAAGTCATCGCAAAGTCGGCGGAGTTCCTGGCACAGTTCAGCGGCGTGAAGTCGGTCTACACCGCCCAAAGCCTGCAGCTGAACGCCTACACCAAGGAGGCGCAGCGCATGCGCAACGCTTTCAACGGAAAGAGTTCGGGCGACATCATCCTCACCATCATGCCGGGCTGGAAAGTGATGAACGACGAGGCGGTGAAAGAGTATCCCTTCAGCGTAGTTCGCGATTCCTACATGGCGTTTCCGATTATCTTTTGGGGATTCAATACCAAACCGGAGATTATACACACGGCAACGACCGTTGACCGCATCGCCCCCACACTGGCGCACTTCATGCGCATACGGGCTCCCAACGCCTGTTCCGCAGCTCCCCTCACCGACCTGAGACGGTGAAAAATCAAAAAAGAGGGTGGCAAAGCATGGATTAAGCCAGGCTTTTGTGTAACTTTGCCCCTTCAATGACGCATTCATTCAAACAGATAATAAAAACAAAACATATATGGGATTTAATGAATTTTTGAGCAAAATATTCGGTAATAAGTCCACCCGTGACATGAAGGAGATTCAGCCATGGGTAGAGAAGATTAAGGCGGCTTATCCGGATGTTGAGAAGTTGAGCAACGATGAACTGCGCGCCAAGACGCAGGAGTTGAAACAGTATATCAAGGACGCTGCCAAGGAGGACAACGCCAAGATTGAGGAGCTGAAAGCCTCGGTGGAAGCCACGGAGATAGAAGACCGTGAGGAGCTGTTCGCCAAAATAGACAAGCTGGAGAAAGAGGTGCTCGAAATCTATGAGAAAGCGCTGGACGAGGTATTGCCCGTGGCTTTCTCCATCGTGAAGGAGACGGCGCGCCGCTTCTCGGAGAACGACGAGATTGTGGTGACGGCGACAGACTTCGACCGCCAGTTGGCCGCCACGAAGGATTTCGTACGCATCGAGGACGACAAGGCTATCTACGTCAACCACTGGATGGCAGGCGGCAACGACATGAAGTGGAACATGGTACACTACGACGTTCAGCTCTTCGGTGGCGTGGTGCTGCACAAAGGCAAGATTGCGGAGATGGCGACCGGTGAAGGCAAGACTTTGGTGGCTACCCTACCGGTATTCCTGAACGCCTTGACGGGCAACGGTGTACACGTGGTCACTGTGAACGACTACCTCTCCAAGCGTGACTCCGAATGGATGGGGCCGCTTTATGAGTTCCACGGACTGAGCGTGGACTGCATCGACAAGCACCAACCCAACTCCGACGCACGTCGCAAGGCTTACTTGGCTGACATTACCTTCGGTACGAACAACGAGTTCGGTTTCGACTACCTGCGTGACAACATGGCGGGAAGTCCGAAAGACCTCGTGCAGCGCCAGCACAACTACGCCATCGTGGATGAGGTGGACTCCGTGTTGATTGACGATGCCCGTACGCCGTTGATTATCTCCGGCCCGGTGCCCAAAGGCGACGACCAGTTGTTCGAGGAGCTGCGTCCGTTGGTGGAGCGTCTGGTGGAGGCTCAGAAGAAACTGGCTACCCAGTTGCTCTCCGATGCCCGTAAGATGATTGCTTCGGACGACAAGGAGACGCAGGAGAAAGGTTTCCTGGCACTGTTCCGCAGCCACAAGGCCCTGCCGAAGAACAAACCGCTTATCAAGTTCCTCAGCGAACCGGGCATCAAGGCCGGCATGCTCAAGACCGAGGAAATCTATATGGAGCAGAACAACAAGCGTATGCCCGAAGCCGTGGAGCCCCTCTACTTCGTTATCGATGAGAAGCTCAACAGCGTGGACATGACCGACAAGGGCGTGGACTTGATTTCAGGAAACTCCAGCGACGCCACCTTCTTCGTGTTGCCCGACATCACCGCGCAGCTCTCCGAATTGGAGAACGAGAAGGGGTTGAGCGACGAAGAGAAGCTCGCCAGGAAAGACGAGTTGCTTACCAACTACGCCATCAAGTCGGAGCGCGTCCACACTATCAACCAGTTGCTGAAAGCCTACACGATGTTCGAGAAGGACGATGAGTACGTGGTTATTGACGGACAGGTGAAGATTGTGGACGAGCAGACGGGACGTATCATGGAAGGCCGTCGCTATTCCGACGGACTCCATCAGGCTATCGAAGCCAAGGAGCGCGTGAAAGTGGAGGCCGCCACACAGACGTTCGCCACCATCACCTTGCAGAACTACTTCCGTATGTACCATAAGCTGGCAGGTATGACCGGTACGGCAGAGACGGAAGCGGGTGAGTTTTGGGACATCTACAAACTGGACGTGGTGGTCATCCCGACCAACCGTCCGATAGCCCGTATCGACATGAACGACCGCGTGTACAAGACCAAGCGCGAGAAGTACAAAGCGGTCATCGAGGAGATAGAGAGCCTGGTGCAGCAAGGTCGCCCGGTGTTGGTGGGTACCACCTCGGTAGAAATCTCCGAGATGCTGAGCAAGATGCTTACAATGCGCAAGATAGAACACAACGTATTGAACGCGAAGCTGCACCAACAGGAGGCAGCCATCGTCGCCAAGGCCGGTTTGACGGGTACGGTGACCATCGCCACCAACATGGCTGGTCGTGGTACCGATATCAAGTTGAGCCCCGAAGTGAAGGCAGCGGGCGGTTTGGCCATCATCGGCACCGAGCGTCACGAGTCACGCCGCGTAGACCGTCAGTTGCGCGGACGTTCCGGTCGTCAAGGCGACCCGGGCTCTTCCGTATTCTTCGTGTCGCTGGAGGATGACCTGATGCGTCTCTTCTCGTCCGACCGTATCGCGGGTGTCATGGACAAGTTGGGCTTCAAGGAGGGCGAAATGATTGAGCACTCCATGATTTCCAAGTCCATCGAACGCGCCCAAAAGAAGGTGGAGGAGAACAACTTCGGCATCCGTAAACGCTTGCTTGAGTACGATGACGTGATGAACAAACAGCGTACGGTCATCTACACCAAACGCCGTCACGCCCTGATGGGTGAGCGCATCGGCATGGACATCGTCAACATGATTTGGGAGCGTTGCAACAACGCCGTCGTGAACAACGACTACGAGGGAGCCAAGATGGACATCCTGAAGACGCTGGCCATGGAAGCCCCGTTCACCGAAGAGGAGTTCCGCCAAGTGAAACAGGATACGCTGGTCGACCGCACCTTCGACGAGGCCATGGCTAACTTCAAGCGCAAGATGGACCGCATGGCACAGATTGCGATGCCAGTCATCAAACAAGTGTACGAAACCCACGGACAGATGTACGAGAACATCCTCGTTCCCATCACCGACGGCAAACGCATGTACAACATACCGTGTAACCTGAAAGCCGCCTATGAGAGCGAAGGCAAAGAGATTGTCAAGTCGTTCGAGAAAGCCATTCTGTTGCACACCATCGACGAGGCATGGAAAGAGAACCTGCGCGAACTGGACGAACTGAAACACTCTGTGCAGAACGCCAGCTACGAGCAGAAAGACCCGCTGTTGATCTTCAAACTGGAGTCCGTGAACCTGTTCGACAACATGGTGGACAAGATTAACAACGAGACCGTGGCGGTGCTGATGCGCGGACAGATTCCCGTACAGGAACCCGAGCAGGTGCGTGAGGCAGCTCCCGAAGCTCCCGCTCCGCGCCAACAATACCACGAGAGCAAGCAGGACTTGGGTGACCCCAACCAGCAGGCGGCGGCAGCGAGAGACACGCGTGAAACAAGACGCGAGCCCATCCGCTCCGAAAGAACCGTCGGACGTAATGACCCCTGTCCATGCGGCAGTGGCAAGAAGTACAAGAACTGCCACGGACGCGGATTGTAACCGAGCAATCGCCGCATCCGTCCACACGACGGATGCGGACACCATAAGGACGGACCGCTTTAGCTCCCCAATAAGGACTAAAGCGGTCCGTTCCGTTTTATACGGCCCAAGGCTGTCCGTACCTAAGGTCACGCCCACGGCAAGGGATGCCATTGGGAGGCAGAGGTGGAGCGACTTGGATGTCCAGCGCATTTGGTTAAACGTAGTTAATAACATACCTATTATATATAGTATAGCCAAAATAGGACTAACTTTGTGTGAAACTACAACCGTTATTGGATTTATGAAACAAACCATCATCATTCTGTTCGCCTGCTTAGGAATCGTCTCCTGCACCACTGTAGGGCGCATATCCATGGATTCGCTCTATCCCTCCGAACTGAGTTTTCCACCCGAAATCAAATCGGTAGGCATCGTTGACAATGTGGTGTTTCACGACACGCTGCTGAAGGAGCATGTCACTGCCGGGCTCATCGAAGGCGACGGGAGACTGCTTGCCCAGGACCTGGCGGAACGTTTGGCGGACGGTGATTACTTCGATAACATCATCCTGTGCGATTCTTCCTTGCGGATCGGTGACAGGCAAACGAATGAAGCCAGGCTGGCACCGGAGAAGGTGTCCCAGCTCCTGTCGGACCTGCAGGTGGACATGCTGATTGCCGTGGACGGGCTCTGCGTGAAAACAGGGATGGATAGAGTGCTGCACGCAGTGGCCGGTGAGGTTTCATCGATACTGAGTGTCTACCTGCCCACCCGCAAGGAACCGCTCAGCATCGGCATAAAAGATACCCTCTATTGGATTCCAACTGAAGGGTTGACCGAGCAGGAACTCGTAGCGAACATAGCCTCCGAGGTTGCCGCACGGGCCGTGAAGTATTTCATTCCCCAATGGAAACCGGAGAGCCGGGTCTTCTATGCCGGCGGAAATGTGGACTTACGCGATGCCGCCGTGTACGTGAACGAACAACAATGGGAAAATGCCTACACGCTGTGGCAAAGACAATACGAGACGGCGAAGCCCAATTCGAGAAAAAAGATTTGGGCTGCCTTTAACCTGGCGCTCTACTATGAGATAAACGGAAATATCGACGAAGCCGTGAAGTACGCCAAGGAGGCCAACGAACTGGCCAAGAGCCGAGGCAACGAGGAGGACAAGACCATGACCACCTATTATTTGTCCGGACAGCTGGAGCATAAGGTGATGCGGGTGCACAAACTCGATTTACAGATGAACCGGTTCAAAGAAAGCGGACAGGAAAACGGGCAAGGGAACAACTGACACCACGGAGATTAAACCGGTGAGGATGGCTGACGGCAAGAGGAGCTTCGCCTGACCGAACTGAACTTTCCGTCATTTTGTGCAGAAATTGTCGCTCGGATGTATTGACCTTTCCGTATTTTTTGTACTTTTGAGGTGCGTTAACAAGCAAAACATTTTATACCAGATAGTTTATGGAACTCAGTTCACAATCACTCTCGCTCATTGAGCAGACCTTACAGACCGCATTGAAGGCTTTTCCCGCAGGGAACGAACAGTCTGTCGTTACCGATATTCACATTCAGCCGAGATGTGACTCTGGCGAATTGACCATCTATAACGATGACGACGAGGAACTGGCCCGTGCGGTGATAGAGGAGTGGGCGGAGAACCAATATACGGACGATGACTTCTACACGGAAGTGCAACCGTTGCTGCGCGACAAGCTGTTGGCTCTGCGCGACGCAGGCGCGTTGGACAAGGTTTCCATCATGAAGCCCTACTCGTTCGTGCTGGTGGACGACGAGAAAGAGACGATTGCCGAACTGCTGTTGATGGACGACAACACCTTGATGCTCGACGACGAGTTACTGAAAGGGTTGGACGAAGAGCTGGACGGCTTCCTGAAGAAACTGCTCGAAGAGTAACCTTTCACGACGGAACGAATCCGAAACAGGAATCCCTTAGTAAAACCTCCCCATAAGGAACTCTCGGCGATATCGTTGAAGAATATGGTTGTGCCGTGGCGGCTGCGATGATTCGCAGTCACCACGGCACAACAGTTTTCCCTTAGAATCAGAAGCGGTAGTTCAGACCTACGCCAAACACTTTGTTGGTACGGGTAAAGACATCCGTACCGGGTAGAGTCGTATTGTTGTAGTTGTCCGTATCTTTCGTGAACTTCGTATAGGTGGTCCAGAAGTAGGCGACATTCAGCTTCATGTCCTCCGAGAGGTTGATTCCGGCACCGAGACCTATTGAATAGGAATTGGTCACGAAGTTGAGGTCGTTCATATACTTCGACGTAATGCCGTAGTTGGTCTTCTGGAAACCTGCGCTCACCTGTACCGTCTTGTCGATGTCATACTCCACGCCACCGAGCAGTTCCACCGTTCCGTGGCTGAGGAACTTCTGACGACCTACGAACTCGCCCGTATCCGGGTCTTTCACCTTGGCCATGTCCGCCTCCTTGTCGAAATAGTAGTGCGCACCCACAGAGACGCGCAGGTTCGACAGGAGTTCATACTGGGCGCCAATGGTAAACAGCGCGGGAATGTCATGCGGCGTATTCACCCCGTCCCCGTAAGATTCCTTCAATGAATCAGAACATTTCTTCGTGTTGTTCTCCACGTTCAAGTTGGTATTGAACTCCATCTTGGCACCGATATTCAAGCGGTTGCAATGGTAGTCCACACCGAGAATCGGTGTCAGTCCCCAGCCGGTCTGGTCACAGTCGAGCTCCAGCGTAGCGAGCCTCCTCGATTCCTCCGTACCTGTCGGCATATCGGCATAGAGATAGCCGGAATACGTGTCGAACACATAGTTCATACGGAATCCCGCATAGGCCGCCCAATGTTCGTTGATGCGGTACGTAGCGCCCAACTGTGCGCCGTAGATGTAGGACTTGCCCACCATGGCCGTGTTGATGGAGTACTTGTCCGGAGTCACCGCATTGGCAGCCCCGTAAGCCTGTGCCGTCTGTTGGTAGATGAGAGCCATCACCTGCGAGTCGAACGAGCCCAAGCCATTGTCGAAGCTCGCCTTGCCGCCACCGCCCACAAAGGCGAGTTCGCCCGAGATGGTCCACTTGTCTTTCTTGTAGGCAGCCTGTATAGAGGGGATGATGGGTGCCGAAGCCTTTCCTACGTATTCCTTACTGCCATCCGTATATCCCTGGTATTTGAACAGTCCGAAAGTGGACTGAATGGTACGGGTCTGGAAGGCACTCTGAATGTTGAGCGACAGGTGAAAACCGTCTTTCAGGAAAGCCAGACCGGCCGGGTTGTAATAGACCGCGTCTATCTCCAAAGAAGCGTCACGGGCCGGGTTGCGAAGGTATGCAATGTGTTGGTTGGTGTTTGTGAGAATGCCTCCCGCAAAAGCCGGGGACACAGAAATGGAGGCCAGCAATGCGCTGACCAGAACGTTTGTTAATCTCATAATATGTTACCTTTAAAAAACGGGCGCAAAGGTACAACAATAATTCAATCCGCCTCATATTGCACACATTTTATTTAAGTGTGCATGTATGATTTTGCAAAATAGGGAGATATATGGAAGGATATAAGGAGTTTTTTTTGTACTTTTGCGACCTATTATATAATGTATAGCAACTACGTATCATAAAAAAGATTAGATATAACTATGTTCGATAACTTGAGCGAAAGACTGGAGAAGTCTTTCAAAATCCTTAAAGGTGAGGGGAAGATCACGGAGATTAACGTGGCCGAGACCTTGAAAGATGTCCGCAAAGCGCTGTTGGATGCCGACGTAAACTACAAAGTGGCGAAGACCTTCACGGATACCGTCAAGGAAAAGGCGTTGGGACAGAACGTGCTCACCGCCGTGAAGCCCAGCCAGTTGATGGTGAAGATTGTACACGACGAACTGGCAACCCTCATGGGAGGCGAGACGGCGGAACTGGAGTTGAAGAACAAACCCGCCGTCATCCTGATGTCGGGTCTGCAGGGTTCCGGTAAGACGACATTCTCGGGCAAGCTGGCCAACATGCTGAAGAACAAGAAGCGCCGCAGCCCCCTGTTGGTAGCCTGCGACGTGTATCGTCCTGCCGCCATCGAACAGTTGAAGGTGTTGGGCGAACAGATTCAGGTGCCGGTGTACAGTGAGCCGGGCAACAACAATCCCGTGGAGATTGCCCTGAACGCCATCAAGGAGGCGAAAGCCAAAGGATATGACTTGGTCATCGTCGACACGGCAGGCCGCCTGGCTGTCGACGAGGCGATGATGAACGAGATAGCGAACATCAAAGAGGCCGTCAACCCGGACGAGACGCTGTTCGTGGTTGATGCCATGACCGGTCAGGATGCCGTAAATACGGCCAAGGAGTTCAACGACCGCCTGGACTTCAATGGCGTGGTGCTGACCAAGCTCGACGGTGACACCCGTGGCGGTGCCGCCCTCTCCATCCGCACCGTAGTCAACAAGCCTATCAAGTTTATCGGAACGGGCGAGAAGCTGGAAGCACTGGACTTCTTCCACCCCGAGCGTATGGCAGACCGTATCCTGGGTATGGGCGACATCGTGTCGTTGGTAGAGCGCGCCCAAGCGCAGTACGATGAGGAGGAAGCCAAGAGGTTGCAGAAGAAAATCCAGAAGAACCAGTTCGACTTCAACGACTTCCTTACCCAAATCAACCAGATAAAGAAGATGGGTAACCTCAAGGAGCTGGCTTCCATGATTCCCGGCGTAGGCAAAGCCTTGAAGAATATAGACATCGACGACAATGCATTCAAGAGCATCGAGGCCATCATCTACTCCATGACCCCGAAAGAGCGCACCAATCCGGAGATTCTGAACAGCTCACGCCGCAGCCGCATCGCCAAAGGCAGCGGCACCAACATACAGGAGGTGAACCGCTTGCTGAAGCAGTTCGACGAAACACGCAAAATGATGAAAATGGTTACGGGCAGCAAGATGAAGAACCTGATGCCCAAAATGAAAAATATGAGATAATATGCAATTAATAGACGGAAAAGCCATATCGGAACAGGTGAAGCAAGAGATTGCCGCCGAGGTGGCAGACATTGTGGCAAAAGGCGGCAAACGCCCCCATCTGGCCGCCATCCTCGTGGGACATGACGGCGGTAGCGAGACCTATGTAGCGGCAAAAGTGAAAGCATGCGAAGTATGCGGCTTCAAGTCGTCGCTGATTCGCTACGAGGCGGACGTTACCGAAGAGGAGTTGTTGGCAAAGGTACGCGAGTTGAACGAAGACGCTGACGTGGACGGATTCATCGTACAGCTGCCGTTACCCAAGCACATCTCGGAACAGAAGGTGATTGAGACCATCGACTACCGGAAAGACGTGGACGGCTTCCACCCTATCAACGTGGGCCGTATGTCCATCGGACTGCCCTGCTACGTTTCCGCCACCCCCAACGGAATCCTGGAGTTGCTGAAACGTTATCAGATAGAGACCTCGGGCAAGAAGTGCGTGGTATTGGGACGAAGCAACATCGTAGGCAAGCCTATGGCAATGCTGATGATGCAGAAGGCCTACCCCGGCGACGCCACCGTCACGGTGTGCCACAGCCGCTCCGCCAACCTGGTGAAGGAATGTCAGGAAGCGGACATCATCATCGCCGCGTTGGGGCAGCCCAACTTCGTGAAGGCGGAGATGGTGAAAGAGGGCGCGGTAGTCATCGACGTAGGTACGACCCGTGTGCCCGATGCCACAAAGAAGTCGGGCTTCAAGCTCACCGGTGACGTCAAGTTCGACGAGGTAGCGCCCAAGTGTTCGTTCATCACCCCCGTACCGGGTGGCGTAGGTCCGATGACCATCGTGTCACTGATGAAGAATACCCTGTTGGCCGGCAAGAAAGCCATCTACAAATAGCAGGTTGCGCTGTGCTCTTCCAAAAGTTGGAGCATCCGTAAGTGCCCAGGTACAAGTGCCGCATTTCGGTGCATCCGCAAACATTTCGATGGGTTAGCTCTTCCTTGATTGGCTTCACCCGATTATTTTGAGAAATAATTGCGTCAATTGTTTGCGGTTTGCAAAAAAGTGCCTACCTTTGCATCGCTTTTGGAAAAGCATAGCCAATATGGTGACTATAGTTCAGTTGGTTAGAGCGTCAGATTGTGGTTCTGAATGTCGTGGGTTCGAG
>CAVJRQ010000082.1:0-19831 GCA_963652075.1 Acutalibacteraceae bacterium | reverse complement strand
GTTAACGGTTGGTCAATGGCTGGTAAACGGAATAATCGCCACCCGTTTTCCAGACTGAGCCCTTTATAAAGCCCTGCAAGAATCACTTGTTGGTTTACTTCAAACGTAGCATTACGAACGGCTTGGTCAGTAGACAAATCGTATGCCGACAGCATATTTTGATAGATATCGTTCACTTTTCCAATAATTTTAAAATCGTTTGAATAGACGTTGCCTTCTTGCCCCATTTGGCATAAGCCTCAAGCACCTCCTTGTCGAAATGCGCAAATCTCTCCATATCCAGGCGCAAATCTTCTTCCAAGAACAGTTTCGCCTCCGTCTTGTATCTTAAATTCACGCCAGACATATTTGCTATCACGTCGCAAAGGGCCTTTTCGGGAGAGGCTATGATGTATTGCGCTTTCCCCTCCCTCACCTGGGTCAGACCAATAGAATAAGCCTCCTTGCTGATGTGGAGATAAGAAAAACTGCCGTAGGGAGTCGTGAAGTCCTTGGTGGGCTTAAAACTCATGGATTGGGTGGTATAGACCGCTTCGGGAATAAGTCCATAATATCGCAATGCAGTTTGCATAGAAACATAAGACGGCGACAGCAAATGGTTTGCAATCAAACCTGTGGATAACTTGATGCCCGTTTCCTCTGGATTGACAACAAACAAGTTCCTTTTGAGTCGAATGATTTCACCCGACTTTTCCAACTGTGCTATCTTCGCCCTCTTCGTCTTGATGTCCGGATAAAACGAACTGATTACGGAGGAAGTCACAGGAATATTCCCTATTTCCGCCAATACATTTCTCATTATGGAGGACAAAGATAGTAATTTTTTCAACAGTAAAGCAAGTTTTTGTAGCTTTACTATCAAAAATTTGGCTGTTTTAGCTTCATCTCTCGCATCATTGATTTCCCTTTCATCATGTCAGCTTTCTATTTGGTCATAAACATAATGGAGCAACTCTCTACATCTGCTCTCTTTCATTTTGTTCTTTATGCCAACAGCCACCATGTCCTCTAAGGTCGGATGTCCGGTCCCATTTACAGAGGTGGCGTGCTCACCGTTATATCCCTCGGTGCAATGGGTGAGGTCGTAGGCCGGGGATAGATGCCAATGCCATCTGTCGTCGCTCTCTTTCTGCACAAAGAAAGAAAAGTTCTTGCAATGGTCGTCCTTGTTGTCCATTGCATAGTTGAATACCATGCGGCGGAACATCTCTTCCACATCCTCCCGGCTCTGAGTGAGATAGCCTGTAAGCGCCAATAAGTTGAGGTAGTCGAGGACGGGATTGGACAGGGAAACATTCAGTAAAGCTCCGGCTGTAGCCGTGTGGATTCGCTCGCCAGCCGGAGAAATGTCGAAACGGCGACAGGCAAAGTACTTGTTGTTTACCATCTTGAAGTCGGGTACGTGGATGCCACATCGCTTAGCCACCTCATTGTAATGGCATTCCTGCTGTCCCATATCTTGCGGGTCGTAGGTGTGCCGAAACTTAACCAGCCAATGCCCTTCCTCGTCTGTGAAAACGGCTTTCGGTCGACAACCGCCACTGTTTCCACTATTGTACAAGAGCAATCCGGCATCACTATCCTGTTGCTCCTTCAACACCTCCAAGGCTTTGGCTTGCAAAAGGTCGAAGTCTACTATTTCGTGTCCTGTCTGGTTCGTGGCCATTGGCTCGTAGGTTAATGCTCCCATGCCGCCATTGCCCACGATGCTCAGCCGGTCGAGGGCAGAAAGGTCAAAGTCGTTGATGCCCTCTCTCAGCAAGGCTTTATGCAACAGGTATCTTCCATATCCGTCGGGAAGGCTATCTTCGAAGATGCCAAAGTTCCCACCGAATGGAGTGGGCTTGGCGATGAAAAGTCCGGGCTTCAAGGGCAACTCTAACGGAGAGATACTAAATCCGGCAGCCAACCACCGATTGGCGTACTCAAAGGTGCATACCTTTCCGTCGGCACTCAACGCCAGTGTGCCGACTTTCTCCCGGTGATACTTCACGGCTAAAGATTCTATATGTTTCATGGTCTATAAGCCTTTTTCTTGTTTGTGTTTCTTTTTATCTGCTGCAGCTCCTCCATGGTGGAGTACTTGGGTTGCGAGAAGATGTTCCTGATTTCCGAGGTGTATTCCAAGGCGATGGCGATGCCTATCAGGTTCCTGAGGGAAATGAGACCCTTTTGCTCGAACCGAGTGATATTGCTGACGGCAACCCCCGACTTGTCTGCCACTTGTTCCCGTGTCAGATTCTTCTCTATCCTTCGTCTTCTGAAGTCATTTGCCATCTCCCTGGCAATCTCGTCGGGATTGTCGTGGAGATAGTTGTCCAATATTGCTAATATATTATTTGTTTCTTGCATAATCATATGGATAATAATAAGATATTATCAGTTGTAAAGGTACAAAAACAGGATTACTACGCAACTCCTTTTTGTTAAAGATGACTAAACAAGGGTCAGTCCGAAAACGGTACGCCTTACGTGTGTCCACGCAAGTACTTACGTTGCCCGATGAAAGTACTTACGTTGGCTCATGTAAGTACTTACGTTGGCAGGTGCAACCGCTTGCGCAAAAAAGGGACGGGCTTGTTCTCTATGTTAAGAACGCCCGTCCCTCTGTTCGTTATCGTTTCAGATCTCTCAAATTCCTACATCATGCCATCGTGGAAAGCATGTGTAGCGGATGCGAACATAAATGTCGCCACCAACACGCTAATCGCAATATCCATAAACAATTCTTTTTTACCTTACCAAAAAACTAATTACCCATAAAACTTATATCGCTCCGCCTTCTCATCACATAACACCATAGAAAATGAATAATACCTTTTATCTTAAAACGCCTATAGAATCCTTTTTATCCTGTTGAAAACAAATCTTTATTACCCTTATACCTATTGAACCGCTTCACGCGGCCTTAATTACAACACTTAACCTATGTTTTACGCTGCAAAGGTAAGGGCCTTTCAGCACGTGTTCCAAACGGATGAAAGGATATTTTGGACAAAGTGGCGTTTTCTTGACCTATGTCAAGCGAACGGCACCGGGACGCTACCGTTTCCCGCACTCACGGCTCCATTTGCGCCATCCCATAACGGCGATAAACACGTAAAGTCCATAGAGTAAGGCCTTAAAGGGTACACCTTTTATTATATATAGGTAGCAACAAACGGCATCCACCACAATCCAAAAGAACCATTGTTCGATGAACTTGCGGGACAGAGCCCACAGTCCTACGAAGGACATGGCATTGGTGAACGCGTCGAGCAAGGGCACGGTGCTGTCCGTGAAGGTAACCAGTACCCAGTAGGTGGCTCCCCATGCGGCGACAAAGAAGAGCGCCACGGGCAGATACAGCCGAAAGGGCATACGGCTGATGACCGGAGTCTTGCGTTCTTCCTTGCGAAAGAAGCGCACGCCGAAACGCCACACCAAGAATCCGTAGATGGCGGCAATGGTGTAGTAGACCGCCATGCCGGCATCGCCGTACAAGCCGTGACTGTAATAGAGGTAGATGTCCAAGGCCGGCATGATGATGCCCACCACCCACAGCCAGATGTTGGCACGGTATTCGAGCCAGATGTAGAGCAGTCCAAGTAGAGTGGTGAACAGGTCGAGCCAGTGTCCGGAAAGAAATTCGAGCATATATTGTCAGTATTTGTTTTTGGTTAAGGATAAAGTCCTGCATAGCGCAAGAAACCGCCATGCAGGACTTCTTTCGGTATTGACGGGCAATGACTGTCGGTTAGAAGCGCAACGTGAGGTGACCCATCACATGGAATCCCGCCATGGGGATGTAGGCCATTGCCTGGTAACGCTTGCCGCCCGTATACCAGCCGTACCACGTATAGCCGCTTGCGGCATAGTGACGGTCGAACACGTTGTTGAAGTCTACACCGAGTTTCACGCTCTTCACGCCGGCGTTCTTCAGATTGATACGCCAGTTAAGCGAAGCGTTCGACTGTGAGTAGCAGGGCAGTGAGCGCGCGTCACTCTCAGAGTTGTCTACATACTGTTTGCTCACGAAGTTGGTGTGCCAAGTAGCGGAGAAGCCCTTGTAGTGGAAGTCCACGAAACCGTTCAGTATGGCACTCGGTGAGTAAGAGAGGGTGGAGTTGGAGTAGTGGTTCTTCACCAGATAGTCATCTGCGGCATCCCAGCTCTCCACATATTCGTCAAAGTCTTTAATCTTGTTCCGGCTCAAGGCGGCGTTGCCTTCGAGACTGAACCATGACAGAGGACTCCATCCGGCAGTCAGTTCCACACCCATGCGGTAGCTCTTCTTCACGTTGGTGGTCAGGGCCTCACCGATGTCGCTCAACTCGCCCGTCTGCACCAATTGGTTGTCATAGTTCATATAGTAGAGGTTGGCACCCACAAACCAGTCGTCACCCGTATATTGGTAGCCCAGCTCCACGTCGTAGACGGTCTCCTTCTTGGGGAAGGGGTTGTTTCCGTTGTCCGTGTAATTGTTGCGCTCCGGCTCACGGTGGCTGACGGCGGCACTCCAGTAAGCCTTGTGCGCTCCGTCCGTGTAGGTCATGCCCACTTTGGGATTGAAGAAGTGGAACTTCTTGTTCACGTCAAGCACCTGGTTCTTATAGGTTCCGTCCTCCTGTTCGATGAACTTGTCGTTCACACCATCCGTTTTGAAGCGTACGTAGCGGTACTGCAGGTCTACGAACGCGTTCCAGTTGTCCGCAAAGGAATAGGTTCCCTTTACGAATGCGCTATAGTCACCCTTGCGAGCGTCGCTGTCGTAATATTGGTATTTGCCGGCATCACCCAATATCATCTGTTCGGCACGGGTATCTTTTATATAGGTAAGGTATCCCCAATGGCTGGCATCGAACTGTTGCAGGTTGACTCCACCCACAAGGTCAAGCCCGTCGGTCTTGTAGTTGAAGTTGTACACCATGCCGTAGGTGTTCTGCGTCAGTCCCTTCTTGCGAATGAAGTCGCTCTTCTTCACCTTGTTGCCGTCGGCATCTTTATAAACGAGTCCGAACTTGGCGAACTTGCTGTTGTTCTTGAACTCCTTGTAGTATCCCTCACCATAGGTGTAGTGCAACGCTACGTTGTGTGTCCAATGGAGTGACGGTTGCCACGTGGCGGAGAGGATGTTGTGGTTTTGGTTGAAGTTGTCTGTCGTGCGGTCCCAGTAGCTGCCGTCGCGCAACTGGTAGCGTGTGGTGCTGAAGTTGCCCTTGCTCCATGCGTCGGCATCATAGTTGAGGTTCTCCACCAACGTGTTCACCTTGCCCAACCCTGCGTTCCACAGGTCTTTGTATGAGGTATATCCATAGCCGAAGAGACTCTCGTTAGTATCGTAGTCCGAACCTATCACACCGTTCCACGCCTGACCGGTCTTCTCGAAGTTTCCGATGTTCTTGTAGCGAATCTGGAAGTTGTCACCGAGCCACGTAAGTCCGCCGTAGTAAGACCCCGACCGTCCTTCGGTGCCGTGTATGAAGCCGTCCGTCTTGGTCTCGTGATAGGCACCGTCGAACACCAAACGGTTGAGCAGCAATCCAGTGGAGAAGGACGCGCCTGCGTTGTAGGTCGCAAATGAGCCGTAGCTACCTGTCAGTTCCAGATAAGGTTTTGTCTGCGGTGCGGCAGTCGCCAACGAGATGCTACCGCCAAAAGCTCCGTCGCCATTGGTGGAAGAACCTACGCCGCGCTGAATCTGCACACTGCCCAGCAGCGACGCGTAGGAGTTCATGTTGGCCCAGAACACGGTCTGGTCTTCGGGGGAGTTGAGTGACACGCCGTCGAGCGTCACGTTGATACGGCTACCGGCAGCGCCACGCATGCGCATATAGGTAGTACCGATGCCCGTTCCGTTTTCACTCCAGGCCAGGATGCCCGGAGTGCGGGCGAAGAGGAACGGCAACTCTTTGCCGCTGGTGGCAAAGTCCTGCAATTCCTGTTTGTTGATGTTGGACACGGCAAAGGGCGCGTCCTTTTGCACACGCACGGCCTTCACCACTACTTCGTTCAGTTGGTGAACGCTCACCGAGTCCGGTTCTTGTTCCGCCATTGCCTGCTGCGCACAGAAAGCGCATGTCAGAGCCAAGGCTACGCCATTGATCTTTTTCATCTTTGGTTTAATATATAAATTAAAAAAGAAGGGGGAGTGAATCCCGAACGACAGCTTCGTATCTCCGTTGTGTCGTTCGTCTTTTGCCTACGCCGGTATTATCCGGATCAGGTTATGGGTTTAATCTCAGCATCCACCTCATCGGTGGCAGCACCCCTTAGCCAGCAGTTTGCTAACCGGCTGCAAAGATAATGCAAATCGAAAGCATAACAACAAGCTTGCCCGATTATTTTGCTGAGACTGAAACACCGCCACCGGGTCCATTTGGATTAATAAGGAAGAATGTGATGAACTATTTCGGGTTTATTGCGTATCTTTGCCGCCAAAATGTGAATACTAACATTATCCATAAACGATATAAGCACAATGGAATACAATTTCAGGGAAATAGAGAAGAAGTGGCATCAACGCTGGATAGAGAACAAAACTTATCTGGTGAAGGAAGATGACTCGAAAAAGAAATTCTACGTTTTGAACATGTTCCCTTACCCCTCCGGAGCGGGACTGCACGTGGGACACCCACTTGGATACATTGCGTCGGACATCTACGCACGCTACAAACGCCTGCAAGGATATAACGTGCTCAACCCTATGGGCTATGACGCTTACGGACTACCCGCTGAACAGTATGCCATACAGACCGGACAGCACCCGGCCATCACTACCGTCAACAATATCAACAGATACCGCGAGCAGTTGGACAAGATTGGCTTCTCGTTCGACTGGAGCCGCGAGGTGCGAACCTGCGAACCGGATTACTACCACTGGACACAGTGGGCGTTCCAGAAGATGTTCGCCTCCTACTATGACAACACGAAGAAGCAGGCACGCCCCATCAGCGAGCTGATTGCCGCTTTCGAGGCCAACGGCACCACCGGGGTGGATGCCTCGTGCAGCGAAGAGTTGTCGTTCACTGCCGCAGAATGGAAGGCAATGAACCCCAAACAGCAGCAGGAGACGCTAATGAACTACCGCATCGCCTACTTAGGCGAGACGATGGTCAACTGGTGTCCGCAGCTGGGTACGGTGCTGGCCAACGATGAGGTGGTGGACGGTGTGTCCGAACGCGGCGGCTATCCGGTCGTGCAGAAGAAGATGCGCCAATGGTGCCTGCGCGTGTCGGCCTATGCGCAACGTTTGCTCGACGGACTGGAGACCATCGACTGGACAGACTCGCTGAAAGAGACGCAGCGCAACTGGATTGGCCGTTCCGAAGGTACGGAGGTCGTGTTCCGCGTGAAGCGGGACGACCAACGCGATGCCGCCAATAGCGAGGAGATTGCGTTCACCATCTTCACCACCCGTGCCGACACGATGTTTGGTGTCACCTTCATGGTGCTGGCTCCGGAGAGCGAGATTGTCGCCCAGGTAACCACTCCGGCACAAAAGGCGGAAGTGGAGGCTTATCTGGATGCCACCAAGAAACGTACCGAGCGGGAGCGCATCGCTGACCGCCGCGTGACGGGAGTCTTCTCGGGGGCCTATGCCGTCAACCCGATGACGGGCGAAGAAGTACCTATCTGGATTAGCGACTACGTGTTGGCCGGATATGGTACGGGAGCCATCATGGCGGTGCCTGCGCACGACAGCCGCGACTACGCCTTCGCCAAACATTTCGGACTGGAGATTCGTCCTCTCATAGAGGGTTGCGACGTGTCGGAGGAGAGCTTCGACGCCAAAGAGGGCATCGTCTGCAACTCACCGAAAGCGGGAGCCAAGGCTTACTGTGACCTGGTACTTAACGGACTGACCGTGAAAGAGGCCATTGCGGCCACCAAACAATACGTGCGTACGCACAACTTGGGACGCGTGAAGGTGAACTTCCGCCTGCGCGACGCCATCTTCTCGCGCCAGCGTTACTGGGGCGAACCCTTCCCCGTATATTATAAGGACGGCATGCCTTACATGATTGACGAGGATTGTCTGCCGTTGCTGTTGCCCGAAGTAGACAAGTTCCTGCCTACCGAGACGGGCGAACCGCCATTGGGACACGCCACCAAATGGGCGTGGGACACGGTCAACAAGTGTGTGACCGACAATAGCCGTATCGACAACCAGACGGTGTTCCCCATCGAGCTGAACACCATGCCGGGATTCGCCGGCTCTTCGGCCTACTACCTGCGCTATATGGACCCGCACAACGACACCGCACTGGTGTCCGAGAAGGCAGACCATTACTGGCAGAATGTAGACCTCTACGTAGGTGGTACGGAGCATGCCACAGGTCACCTTATCTACTCCCGCTTTTGGAACAAATTCCTCTTTGACTTAGGCGTGAGCATGAAGGAAGAGCCGTTCCAGAAACTGGTGAACCAGGGTATGATTCAAGGACGCAGCAACTTCGTCTACCGCTATTACTCATGGAAAGAGGCAAACGGAACGAAAGAGGTGACACCGACCAACATCTACGTGTCGAAAGGAATTGCCGACAACATCAACAAGGGAGTCTACACCGCCGAGGAGCTGGGTCAGCTATTCAAAGCCAGCGGAGTAGAGGTGCCGGCGGAGATGTTGCAACACCCGGGAGTGAACGAGATTCACGTGGACGTGAACATCGTGTCCAACGATGTGCTCGACGTGGATGCCTTCCGTCAGTGGAGACCCGAATACAAAGACGCGCAGATGGTGACCGAAGAGGGTAAATACATCTGTGGATGGGCCATCGAAAAGATGAGCAAGTCGATGTACAACGTGGTGAATCCCGATATGATTGTCGAGAAATACGGTGCCGACACACTGCGTATGTACGAGATGTTCCTCGGACCGGTGGAGCAGTCCAAGCCTTGGGACACGAACGGCATCGACGGTGTGCATCGCTTCATCAGGAAGTTGTGGATGCTCTTCTACGGACGCAACGGAGAGTTCCTGCCTACCGGTGAGGCTCCTTCGAAAGAGGAACTGAAGTCGCTGCACAAACTCATCAAGAAGGTGAGCGAGGACATCGAGAACTTCTCTTACAACACCTCCATCAGTGCCTTCATGATTTGCGTGAACGAACTGTCGCAGTTAAAGTGCAACAAGAGAGCCATCCTGAGCGATGTCGTGGTGCTGATGGCACCTTTCGCTCCCCACCTCAGCGAAGAGTTGTGGGAAGCGTTGGGACATGACACCTCGGTATGCGATGCGCAGTGGCCTTCGTTCAACGAGGAGTATCTGAAGGAGGATAATGTGAAGTACACCGTATCCTTCAACGGCAAGGCCCGCTTTACGCTCAGCTTCCCGGTGGACGCGGACAACGCCATCATCGAGAAGACGGTGCTGGAGCATCCCGACTCGCAGAAATACATCGAGGGACGCACCCCGAAGAAGGTTATCATCGTGCCGCGCAAGATTGTGAACGTGGTACTCTGACACCTTGACCTAAACCAACAGACCTAAACCGAACAACTATGAATGTACATGCACCGTTGAGATTATGGCGTGAGGCGAGAGACTATCTCGCCATCACGTTGGGAGTAATCATCTACACGTTGGGATGGACCTGTTTCCTGTTGCCGTACCAGATTACGACCGGTGCGGTGACGGGTGTCGCGGCCATCATCTTCTACGCCTCGGGGATACCCATACAGATGTCGTACTTCACCATCAACGCCGTATTGCTGGTGGTCGCCTTGAAGATTCTCGGGTTTAAGTTCTGCATACGCACCATCTATGGCGTGCTGAGCATGACCTTCTTCCTGTGGTTCTTCCAGGTGGTGCTGAAGGACGAGAGCGGAAACCTGGTGAAACTCGTGGGCGAGGGACAAGACTTCATGGGCTGTGTGTTGGGTTCGTGCATGTGCGGTGTGGGCATCGCCATGGTGTTCCTCAACAACGGGAGCACCGGCGGCACGGACATCATTGCCGCTATCGTCAACAAATACCGCGACATCACCTTCGGACGGATGATTATGTACTTGGACATCATCATCATCTCGTCGTGCTACTTTGTGTTTCACGATTGGCGACGGGTGATGTTTGGTTACACCACACTCATTATCACCAGTCTGATACTGGACTATGTAATCAACAGCACCCGCCAGTCGGTACAGTTCCTCATCATCTCGAACAAATACGATGAGATAGCCTCAGCCGTCAACAAGAGCCTGCATCGGGGCGTGACGGTTGTCGACGGCATGGGCTGGTACAGCAAGCACTCAGTGAAGATGCTGGTGATATTGGCCCGTCGTAGCCAAAGTGTCTACATCTTCCGCCTGGTAAAGGATATCGACCCCAAAGCGTTCGTGTCGCAAAGCAACGTGGTAGGTGTCTATGGCGAAGGGTTCGACCGCATCAAGGTGAAGTAGCGCCCCGGTCAACGGCGAGGAGTTTTGTGTACAATTTAAACGAAAAAGAATAAAATGGACAAATTACGTGCATTAACGTTTTGGAGAGAGTCGCGCGACTATCTGATGATTACCGTGGGACTTGTCATTTATGCCATCGCATGGACTACCTTCCTGTTGCCATACCAGATTACAACGGGAGGGCTGACCGGCGTTTCGGCCATCATCTTCTATGCCACGGGCATCAAGATGGAGGTTTCCTATTTCTTCTTCAACGTCATCTTGTTGGTCTTTGCGCTGCGTCTATTGGGACTGAGGTTCTGCCTCAAAACCATCTATGCGGTCTTCATGCTCACCTTTCTGCTGTGGTTGTTTCAGGAGTTGCTGAAAGACGAATCCGGCAACACCAGACAGATATTGGGGGCGGGACAGGACTTCATGTCCTGTGTGGTAGGAGCCTGTCTGTGTGGCATCGGCGTGGGCATCGTGTTCAGCCACAACGGCAGCACGGGCGGCACGGACATCATCGCCGCGGCGGTAAACAAATACCGCGACATCTCCATCGGGCGCATGATGATGTACCTTGACATTCTCATCATCTCGTCGTGCTACTTCATCTTCCACGACTGGCGACGCGTGGTGTTCGGCTTCGTGGTGATGGTCATCATGAGCATCATCATGGACTATGTCATCAACAGCTCGCGACAGTCCGTACAGTTCTTCATCTTCTCGGATAAGTACGACGAAATAGCCTCGGCAATCAACCAAAACATACACCGTGGCGTGACACTGCTCGATGCCACCGGCTGGTACAGCAAGCAGCCCGTGAAGGTCATCATCGTGATGGCGCGACGCAACCAGAGTGTCTATATCTTCCGGCTCATAAACGACATCGACCCCAACGCCTTCGTCTCCCAAAGCAATGTAGTGGGTGTCTATGGGCAGGGATTCGACCGCATCAAAGTGAAATAAACCGATAAGAGCACACGCTATAGTTATGAAAAGAAAACTCGTATTCGTAACCAACAACGCCCATAAACTGGCGGAAATATCCGAGATGCTGGGCGACAAGATAGAATTGCTTAGCCTAAAAGATATAGGCTGCATAGCCGACATTCCCGAGACAGCCGATACGTTGGAAGGAAACGCCCAACTGAAGGCACAGTATGTGTACGAACGTTACGGACTGGACTGCTTCGCCGACGATACCGGGCTGGAGGTGGAGGCGTTGGATGGAGCCCCGGGGGTCTACACCGCCCGTTATGGGGGCGAGGAGCACGACTCCGAAAAGAATATGGACCGCTTGCTTCGTGAACTGGCCGACAAGGAAAACCGGACGGCACGTTTCCGCACGGTCATCTGCCTCATCCTTCAAGGCAAAACCTACCTGTTCGAGGGAGAGGTTAAAGGGTTCATCCTGAAAGAGCGTCACGGCCACGAAGGTTTCGGTTACGACCCCATATTTGCCCCCGAAGGCTACACAGAGAGCTTCGCCGTGTTGGGCGAAGAACTGAAGAACCAAATCAGCCACCGTGCCCGTGCCGTAGCCAAGCTGATGGAGTTCCTGAAGCAACTGGATTAAGGAACAGGGGCTGTCCGGTTGATGGACAATTCCCCAAGAATTATGAACCCGTTGTTGGTTTGGCTCGACCGCCCCAACAACGGGTTTTATTTCATTTCTGTATGATGCCGACGGACAGGCTTACTTGAACGCTTTGCGATAAATAGCCAACACCTCGTCGTCCTGCATCGGACGCGGGTCGAGGGTGAAGAGACGACCCATCGTCTCGCGAGCGTTGGTCACCATCTTCGGCAAGTCTTCCTCAGTGATGCCATACTCGCTCAGCCGAATATCTTCCACATGGCACTCTTTCTTCATCCGTACCAAAGCCTCGATGAAGTCACTCGGACGGTTGCTCTTCTGCTGCGTCATGATTTCCGCCATCTTCATGTAACGCTTCATGCAATCGTTACGGAAGGTCTCGAAGTAGGGCTCTGACAGAGCTATCAGTCCGGCACCGTGAGGCAACTGGGGATAGAAGGCACTCATGGCGTGCTCCATGGCGTGCTGTGACACGCATCCGCAAGTCGCTTCGGACATACCCGCCAAGGTACTTGCCCAAGCCACTTTGGCCCGAGCCTTCAGGTTGCGTCCGTCGTTGACGGCCACAGGCAGATACTTATACAGCAAGCGGATAGCCTCCAATGCGAAGAGGTCGCTCACGGGAGTGGCACAGGTGGATATGTAACCCTCAGCGGCATGGAAGAAGGCATCGAAGCCTTGGTAAGCCGTCAGATGAGGCGGCAGGGAGAGCATCAGTTCCGGGTCTACAATAGAGATGGCTGGAAAGGTAAGAGGCGAACCGAAGCCTATCTTTTCCTGACATTCCATATTAGTGATGACCGACCACGGGTCTACCTCGGTACCCGTACCGGCAGTGGTGGGAATGGCCACGATAGGCAACACCTTCTTCACGGGCTGTCCCTTGCCCGAACCTCCGGAGATGTAATCCCAATAGTCGCCGCTGTTGCAAGCCATGATAGCGATTGCCTTGGCGGAGTCTATACTGCTGCCGCCACCCAGTCCGACAACGAAGTCGCAACTCTCTTTCCGGCAAATCTCCGCAGCCTCCATCACATGATCCTTTATGGGATTGGGGAGTATCTTGTCATATACCACGCTCTCTACGTTGTTATCACTCAGCAAGTTCTGAACTTTCTCCAAATAGCCATACTTACGCATGGAAGTACCCGATGAAATGACAATCATCGCTTTCTTACCCGGCAGCGTCAACGTGGCCAGTTTCTTTATCTCCCCACATCCGAAGATTAACCGTGTGGGGATGTACATACTGAAAATAGAATTTGTGTTCATGATTTTATCGCATTTAAGATTCATGTTTCGTGTTCCCAAATATACGAATAAATTGAATTGCCAAATCTTTTTTGAGAGATATTCTACAAAAATTGATTTTATTTCAGAGTAGGGTTCAAATCTGGCCGCTCTCCACCAGGTTGATGATGCGCTCCACCATACGGTCTTCGCCCGTGGGGTCATATTCCTTCTTCAGGCTGGCTCCCATCACCTTGGCAAAGGCCTGGTAGAAACCTGCCCGTAAGGGTCCCATGAAAGCCTTCACCAATTCATAGGTGGACTGGTTACACTCCCGGTCCACCAGTTTGATAAGCAGCTTCCCTTGCGAGAAGGTGAGTTTCTTCATCACGGGCGTATACTGCTCCTTCAGGCTCTTCTCCACCCGTTTGATGTGTTTCTTACGTTCCTTTTTCGTGGGGATTGTATTGAGATACTCATAGGTCTCGATGATGATGCCGTTGATTTGGCGGGCAATGGGAAGCGTCTTCTTCACGTCGCGCACCAGCTTGTCGTAGCGCTCTTTCTCACGTTTGTTACGGAATTTGTAGGGAGGGTAGACGTGCAGCGTGGGCATCGTTGCCATAAGGATTGTGTCGCCCTTGTCCACATACGCCCGCAGCAGATAGCCTTCGGAAGAGGGCTGTCGCGTCACCTCTTGCGCATTGGCCGTATAGCATGCAGAGAGTAATATCGTCATCAGCGCGACGACACGAATCCCCCACCCCCTATCGAAGCAAAGCAAACGAATCTGTCTCCACAAGTTCGACATGAGCCACACTCTCCTCCATCCACAACCGCTTGTCAGTCTTGCCGGCGCTCGTTGAGCCGTTCCTGCATCCGCTCTTGGTAGCTCTTCACTCCGGCAGGGGGCAGGATGAAACAGCAGATGATGTAGAACAGTACACCAAACCCGACACAGAGAACCGCCAACACCCAAATGACGCGCATCAGAGTAGCGTCGATTCCGAAATACTCAGCGAACCCGGCGCAGACACCGGCAATCATCTTGTTGTTTGATTTAGTAAGTTTCTTGTTTGCCATAGAATCCCATATTTAGTGACGAGGCCATACCACACAATCCCCATCCAGATGCAAAAGTAGAAAATAAAGAAATCCCTACGGAGAGGTTTGTCTTAAAAGATTATAAATAAACATCCTTCCAACGGCTTTTATTTGTTATTTTGCAGCAAATTTGGGTGGTGTATACCTCATTAAGGTACATGGTGAAGTAAACGATAATCTTGCTTTTGATGAATAAACTCACGAT
Organism: Acutalibacteraceae bacterium; assembly: GCA_963652075.1. Lineage (GTDB taxonomy): Bacteria > Bacteroidota > Bacteroidia > Bacteroidales > Bacteroidaceae > Phocaeicola_A. The sequence continues at coordinate 5,330 of CAVJRQ010000082.1, read as the reverse complement.
AGAGGCTTGTCCGCTCTGCGGCGGAAACCATTTCAGACATTTTCTGGACTGTACGGATCACTTTGCCACGGGAGAGCGTTTCAGCTTGCTCGAGTGTGAGGCGTGCGGATTCCGTTTCACTCAGGACGCACCGGTGGAAGCGGAGATGGGACGATACTACGACACTCCCGCCTACATCTCCCACAGCAACACCCACAAAGGCATTGTCAACACCCTCTATCACCACGTCCGCCGTTATATGCTTGGCCGCAAGGCGCGGTTGGTACGCAAGGCGCTCCACCACCCTACGGGGCGCATCCTCGACATCGGTGCAGGCACGGGCTACTTCATCCATACCATGTTCGAGAAGGGATGGGATGTGGAAGCCGTGGAGAAGAGCGCGCAGGCACGCCGGTTCGCCCTCGACCACTTCCACCTGCTGATAAAGCCGGACACGGAACTGACGGACTTCAAGGCAAAGGAGTTCAACGTCATCACCCTGTGGCACTCCATGGAACATATTGAGCACCTCAACGAGTTGTGGGAGACGCTCTACCGGCTGCTCGACGATAAAGGTGTCTTAGTGGTGGCCGTACCCAACTGCGGGTCGTACGACGCTGAAAAATACGGCTCCCATTGGGCAGCCTACGATACGCCGCGTCACCTGTGGCACTTCACGGTCAACTCCATGCAGCGCTTCGCCCTGAAGCACAACTTCATCCTCGAAGGACACTACCCCATGCCTTTCGACGCTTTCTACATCTCCATGATGAGCGAGCGTTACAAGAAGCACCGCTTCGCCTTTGTGCGCGGCTTCTTTTGGGGAGCGATGGCTTGGCTAAACGCCCGTACGAGAAGGGGACGCAGCAGTTCCGTCATTTACGTATTCAGAAAGAGACTATAAACGATGAAAAAGAAAACCGGTAATATATGGAGCATGCAGTTCGTCACCTCCTGCATCAGTACCACGATGGTGCTCATCCTGCTGGGCATGGTGATGTTCTTCGTGCTGTCGGCACGTAACCTCTCGGTCTATGTCCGCGAGAGCATCAACTTCTCCATCCTCATGAGTGACGATGTCCGTGAAGCGGATATCCTCAAGTTCAAGAAAGACCTCGGCAAGAAGGCGTATGTGAAGGAGAGCCAGTACATCTCGAAGAAGGACGCACTGAAGGAGCATTCCGAAGCGATGGGGGCAGACCCCGAGAAGTTCCTGGGATACAATCCCTTCTCGGCTTCGTTGGAGGTAAAGCTCAACTCCGCCTACGCCAACTCGGACTCGCTGAAGTGGATAGAGAAGGAGATTAAGAAAAACAAGGGGGTGACAGAGATTGTCTATCCGCAGGCGCTGATGGATGCGGTGAACTCCAACATCCGCAAGATAAGCGTTGTCCTGCTGGGCATTGCGGCCTTGCTGACATTAGTGTCGTTCGCCCTCATCAACAATACCATACGGCTCACCATCTATTCGCGCCGGTTCCTCATCCACACCATGACGCTGGTGGGAGCGAGCTGGGGATTCATACGTCGCCCCTTCCTGCTGCGCAACGTGCGGGTGGGCATCCTCTCCGGCCTGTTGGCCAACGGGGTGTTATGGTGCGGCTCACGTCTGCTGTTGCGCTACGAGCCTGAGCTGACGGAGGTCATCACCTCGGGTGTCATGACGCAGGTAGCCTTCACGGTGCTGCTGTTTGGCGTGGTCATCACGTTCCTGTGCGCCTACCTGTCAATCAACAGATACCTGCACATGTGCACGAACAAGCTTTATCAGATATAAGATTCAATTCAATAAGAAAAGATACAAGAATGGACAAGACTAAATTCGCATTGGATAAGACAAACTTCATCCTGCTGGCCGTAGGCATGGCAGTGGTGATTGTCGGATTCTTGCTGATGACCGGCCCAGGCTCCACGGAAGAGATGTTTGAACCGGACATATTCAGCGTACGCCGCATCAAGGTGGCCCCGGCGGTATGCTTCTTCGGTTTCGTGTTTATGATTTACGCCCTTCTGCGCAAACCCAAAAACAGCCCAAAGAGTGATGAGTGACTTGAATATGCTACAGACAGTGGCCATCGCCATTGTCGAAGGACTGACGGAATACCTGCCCGTGTCGTCCACGGGACACATGATTATCACGCAGAACCTGTTGGGCGTGAAGAGCACGGAGTTTGTGAAAGCCTTCACCGTCATCATCCAGTTCGGAGCCATCCTCTCTGTGGTGTGCCTCTACTGGAAACGGTTTTTCCGTCTCAACCATGCGCCGGCTCCCGAAGGAGCAGGTGCGTTGAAGCGCTTCCTGCATCGGTTCGATTTCTATTGGAAGCTGTTGGTTGCCTTCATCCCCGCCGCCGTGTTGGGATTCCTCTTCAGTGACCTGATAGACCAACTGTTGGAGAGTGTGATGGTGGTTGCCGTGATGTTGGTAATAGGAGGCGTGTTCATGCTCTTCTGTGACCGAATCTTCAATAAAGGCAATGAGGAGACGGAGCTCACCGAACGCCGTGCCTTCCGCATCGGACTGTTTCAGTGCATCGCCATGATACCGGGAGTCTCGCGCTCTATGGCCACCATCGTGGGCGGTATGTCACAGAAACTCACCCGTAAGGCTGCGGCAGAGTTCTCATTCTTTCTGGCCGTACCCACCATGTTTGCCGCTACGGCCTACAAACTGCTGAAGCTCATCACTTCGGGCAACCCCTCCGTGCTGCTCGACAACATGAGCGCACTCATCGTAGGCAATGTGGTCGCTTTTGTGGTCGCCCTGTTGGCTATCAAGTTCTTCATCCACTTCGTCACCAAGTACGGATTCAAGGCGTTCGGTTGGTACCGAATCATTGTGGGTGGACTAATCATTGCCATGATGCTCTGTGGCTATAGTCTCGAAATCGTGTAATCAGACCGCCGGAATGAATTTCAAGGAAGGAGAGATTCTCTACATCAACAAGCCCTACAAGTGGACATCGTTTGGCGCGGTGAACAAGGTGCGCTATTTCCTCTGCCAGAAGCAGGGTGTGAAGAAGCTGAAAGTGGGTCATGCCGGCACACTCGACCCCCTCGCCACGGGCGTGATGATACTCTGCACGGGCAAAGCCACCAAACGGATAGAGGAGTTTCAGTACCACACGAAGGAGTATGTGGCAACCCTGATGCTGGGAGCTACCACACCCTCGTTCGACCTGGAGCATGAGATTGACGCCACCTACCCTACCGAGCACATCACAAGGGAGCTGGTGGAGGAGACGCTGAAACACTTCGTGGGCACCATCGAACAGGTGCCGCCCTCTTTCTCCGCCTGCAAGGTCAACGGCAAACGGGCCTATGACCTGGCGCGCAAGGGACGCGATGTGGAGCTAAAGCCCAAGACGCTGGTCATCGACGAGATAGAACTGATCCGTTGCGAACTGCCTGAGATAACCATACGGGTAGTGTGCAGCAAGGGAACCTACATACGGGCCTTGGCCCGCGACATCGGCGAGGCGTTGCACAGTGGCGCACACCTCACCGCACTGGAGCGCACACGAGTGGGCGACGTACGGCTGAGCGACTGCATCGCACTGGACGAGTTCCCCGCTTGGATAGAGAAACAAGAAATAGAAACAAACGAATAAGATTTTGATATAGTTATGAAACTGTCGCAATTTAAATTTAAGCTTCCGGAGGAGAAGATAGCCCTGTATCCCACCACACACCGCGATGAGTCGCGCCTGATGGTAGTGCACAAAAAGACGGGTGAGATAGAACACAAGACCTTCAAGGACGTGTTGGACTATTTCGACGACAAGGACGTGTTCGTCTTCAACGACACGAAAGTGTTCCCCGCTCGCCTCTACGGAAACAAGGAGAAGACAGGAGCGCGCATCGAGGTATTCCTGCTTCGTGAGCTAAACGAGGAGTTGCGCCTCTGGGACGTGCTGGTAGACCCCGCCCGCAAGATACGTATCGGCAACAAGCTCTACTTTGGCGAAGACGACTCTATGGTAGCGGAGGTGATTGACAACACCACCTCACGTGGACGCACGCTGCGTTTCCTCTACGACGGTCCGCACGACGAGTTCAAACGCGCCCTCTATGCGCTGGGCGAGGCTCCGCTGCCAACCTTCATCAACCGTAAGGTGGAGCCCGAGGACGCAGAACGCTTCCAGACTATCTTTGCACGCAACGAAGGAGCGGTGACGGCTCCCACGGCAGGACTTCATTTCAGTCGTGAACTGATGAAACGCATGGAGATAAAAGGCATTGATTTCGCCTATATCACCCTGCATGCCGGATTGGGCAACTTCCGCGACATCGATGTGGAAGACCTTACCAAGCACAAGATGGACTCAGAACAGATGTTCGTCAACGCCGAAGCCACGGAGGTGGTCAACCGTGCCAAGAAGAGCGGACACAAGGTGTGCGCCGTGGGCACTACCGTGATGCGCGCCATCGAGACCGCCGTGGGTACGGACGGCAATCTGAAGGAGTTTGAAGGATGGACCAACAAGTTTATCTTCCCACCCTACGAGTTCAACCTGGCAGACGGACTGATAGCCAACTTCCAGCTCCCCCTTTCCACCTTGCTGATGATGGTATGCGCCTATGGCGGCTACGATTTGATTATGAACGCCTACGACATCGCGCTGAACGAGGACTACCGTTTCGGCACCTACGGCGATGCCATGTTGGTGATTGACTAAACGCGTACGGTCGATGCGGGTCTACTTAGGTCTGGGCACCAATCTGGGCGACAAGCAAGCGCAGCTCCATCGTGCCGTCGACGAGATAGAAAAGAGGATAGGACGCGTCATCGTCCTCTCCTCTTTTTATGAAACAGCCCCCTGGGGATTCCAGTCCGACCACTCGTTCCTCAATGCCGCCGTGGAGGTAGAGACCACCTTGTCTCCCCTAAACCTGCTCCACGCCACCCAATCCATCGAGCGTGACTTAGGACGCACCGTCAAGAGTACCGACGGTGCCTACCACGACCGCCCCATCGATATCGACATCCTCCTCTATGGTGATGAGGTCTATCACGACGGTGAACTTCAAATTCCTCACCCCCTGATGGAACAACGCTCCTTCGTCCTTCTCCCCCTCGCCGAGATTGCTCCCACGTTGGCGCATCCACGGCTTCACCATACCATACGTCAGCTACTGGATGAGCTGCTCCATTCGGCTCAAAACGAAAGAAAATCGGTATGAACATAAAAATTCCGAGGAAAATGTTTGGAGATACAGAAATTATGCCTACCTTTGCATCCGCAATCGAGAGAGATTGCTAATGATTATTCTATTATTGGTGTGTTAGTTCAGCTGGTTAGAATACATGCCTGTCACGCATGGGGTCACGGGTTCGAGTCCCGTACGCA
>CAVJRQ010000081.1:0-8658 GCA_963652075.1 Acutalibacteraceae bacterium | reverse complement strand
GACAACGGCGTAACTATCTGTCATACAGAAACAATAATTTGCCCGATTTACAACAGGTCGGGTAAGGGGCATTATGTCTTCTTTTCTAACTTAAATGAAAGAGCCATGTCAATGGAGGAGGAAGCACACGGCTCTTTCGCCCAAGGCGGATCGCCTTAACTAACGAGTGAAGCATCTTGGTAAAATATGACTATACCTCATCGGGCAACGAGACTATACCTCGTTAAAACACTCGTGCAGCCCCTGTGAAAGGCGATGAGAAAAAGATGAAGGAGAGAGGACAAAGGAGAGAAGGACTGACTATTTGTCAGACGCAGGTAAGGGGCTTGACCGCCACTCAAGACAAGGACGGCTTCAAAAAAAGTCCGGGTGAAATCACTTCAGCCGGACTCCTTCAATAAACTTGGCAGAGTTTATTCTAACATACACTTACAATGAAAGTGAACGAACAGACCGAACCCTTTCACCTTTTTCAAGATTCATATTCACCCAAACCAGTTGGAACGGCACAGTCCGACAGGGCTGCCCATAGGCCGACTTGGGGTTCTATTACAAAAGCACTCTTAAACCAAAAACGTGGCGACACCCCTTTCCTCGAGAGACATCTCCCCTTTCAACGCAAGGCAGGTCTTCTGACTCGTTTCCATAAAAACGCCTTCCCGAAAATGCTATTTCAGTGGCAAGAGTATTGTTTTTATGTTTGCTCGAAACATACAGCAGCGGGACTGTCCAGGATTCGCACCTGATTCCCTTTTAATCATCATCCCCGTGTAACACAGTGGGGAGGATGAACCTTAACGGTGCAAAGATATACCTTATTTTATATAGGAACAAGACAATCGTCGTTTTTTTACCGAAACGGCGCAATCCGCATCGGCTTTTTGCCTACTTTTGCCGACGAACAAAACTTTACGCATTATGTTGGAAACAGGACTTACACACACCAGTGTGACAGAAGTATCGGAAAAGAACTGGGCGCTCACCATGGGGTCGGGCGACATGGAAGTGTTTGCCACTCCCGCCATGGTGGCCCTGATGGAGAACGCCGCCATGAACTGCGTGGCCGCCGAGTTGCCCGAAGGGAGCTCCACAGTGGGTAGCATGATTCAGACTTCGCACCTGAAGCCTTCCGCCACCGGAGCCACCATAGAGGCCAAGGCGACGCTCATCGAGGTGGACGGCCGCAAGCTGACCTTCAAGGTCGAGGCTCACGACGGCGAGACGCTCATCGGCGAGGGCACCCACGTCCGCTTCATCGTGGACCGGGCGAAGTTCCTCTCCAAACTGAAATGAGCCATTGCCCCCCTAACGCAACAATTCCCCGTGAAATCACTTCACAGGGAATCGTTGCATTTTATTGTACTAATAATAAAATTGTGGTTACGTAATTTATTTATGACTAACTAACTTATTCTTCATTTATCACAATGCAAAGATAGAGGGGTTTTCGTTCACCGGCAATCCCCATTACGGGGTATTTTTCGGCAATCACCCTACCAAAGAATAGGTAAGAGCCTACAGTTTAATCTCGTTCAGCTCCACGAGCTTGTTCACTATGGCGTAGATAGTCAGTCCGGATGGGGAGTGAATCTGCAGCTTGCGTGAGATGTTGCGACGGTGTGTGATGACCGTATGGATAGAGATGTTCAGCTTGTCGGCAATCTCCTTGTTTATCATGCCTTTCACCACACAGACAATGATTTCCTTCTCACGTTGGCTCAGCGATTCCTGTTCAGGCTCGTCGTCCTGGTCTTCCTTACCTTGGTGCAACAGGCGGCTGATGAGGTCACTGACCGTCCGAGGGCCATCGAGAATGGTCATTCTCTCGTCATACTCCTTCAGCGAACCGGGTTCAATGAGACCGGTCACCAGAGCCACAATCTTCACGGCGGAAGCACCGTAGGCACTCCTGAAAGCCTCGACGTTGAACCATCCGCCAAACGTGGGGTTGATGATGAGGATGTCGGGGACGTGCGCCTGCATGCAGTCGTGCAACCCTTCGGGGGAAGTCAGTTCCAAGGGTTGAACAGTGACGTCCGGCAAATGTTTCAGCAGAACCGCCACACCGCTCCGGACTATAACGGATATCTCGGCTATCGCTATTCGGGCAACTTCGTTTTTCATTTTTCGTTTCTCGCTTTCTCCAGATGCCTTACGGCAGGAACAAACAGCAGGTCTTCCACCCGACAGTGGGAGGAGAGATCCTGTTCGCAGCTGAAGATGTCGAACAACACGGCGTTCAGCAGGTGGTTGTTCCCCTTTTCGGGATAATACTTAATGATGATATTCTTCAGTTCGGTGAGCCTCGCCTCTATCTGGTTGTGCTTACGGGCGAAGACGTTGATGCCGAAGCCTTCCTTGGTAGCCCCGCCGGCGAGCATCGCCCGCACGTAGGTGAAGACGTTCTGGTCTTCGTACTCCATATGCTTGCGCACTTCGGCCACGTACTCGTCGTAGAACTTCAGAATAAGGAAGGCGATTTCGTTGCGCGACGAGCAGTCGATGGCTTCCACCAACTTGCGGCGAATAGAGGGGAGCTGGAAGTCGAGGAAGTAGCTGTGCGCCTGCTGCAGGTAGTTCATCAGCGACTCCACGGAGAGGCCGTGCGGTTCTTCTCCCATGATGTCCGCCTCCTCCTGCATGAAGTTGGCTACGGCCAAGAAGGTGGAGGTGTCCACGTTCTGCTCCTCACACACTTCCTTCACGGTCTTGTCGCCAAAGCCCAAGGAGAGGCCGAAACGGCTCATCACCAGCAGCAGTTTGTAATCGTTACTGATGAGGTCGCTCATCTTGTCCACGGGTCGGTATTTCATTCCTAACGTCATTGTCTTTCGGATTTTGTTGTTTGGGATTCTACCAAGCAAAGGTAGCGGATTCCCCACGGATGGGCAATCCCCATTTATAGGTATTTCAAAAGCCACCCTCCGTAGCGGATTGACCGCACGGGCGGGTGGCTTCTCGTTTTCGTTTGTCTTTCGGATGACGGTCGGCGGCAACGTGCACGCCAACGGTCTTACTTGCGTGCTTCAGCGATGTAGCCCAGGGCTTCCTTGCACTTGTCTGTGACGTATGCCCAGTCCTCGGCAGCCACTTTGTCCTTGGGGAAGAGTTTCGAGCCCATACCCACGCAGAACACACCAGCCTTAATCCATGAAGAAAGGTTTTCCATGGTCGGTTCCACGCCGCCCGTAACCATCAGTTTCGACCAAGGCATCGGAGCCAACATACCCTTCACGAGTTTCGGTCCCAGCACGTCGCCCGGGAATACCTTGCAGAGGTCGCAACCAACCTCCTGTGCGAAGCCCACCTCGGAAACGCTGCCGCAACCCGGCGTATAGGCTACGCAACGGCGGTTACATACCTTAGCGATTTCGGGGTTGAAGAGCGGGCCGACAACGAAGTTGGCACCCAATTGCAGATAGAGGGCGGCGGTAGCGGGGTCAACCACCGATCCTACGCCAAGAGCCATCTCGGGGCACTCTTTAGCCGCGAACTTCACTACTTCGGCGAACACCTCGTGAGCGAAGTCACCGCGGTTGGTGAACTCGAACGCGCGCACGCCACCATCGTAGCAAGCCTTCACTACCTTCTTCGCTATCTCCGCGTCTTTGTGGTAGAACACGGGCACCATACCGGTTGAACCGATTTTGTTCAGCACGGCCAATTTATCGAATTTTGCCATTTTTGTACATGTTTAGGTTATACTTAAAAGCAGGCTATTAGCGTTGAACACGGCCACTTGCGTCGCCACCGGCCAAAGCCTCAACTTCCTCAACGGAAACCATGTTGAAGTCACCGTTGATGGTGTGTTTCAGCGCCGAAGCAGCTACGGCGAACTCAAGGGCAGCACCCTGGTTAGGCTTGGTCAGCAATCCGTGGATGATACCACCGGAGAAAGAGTCGCCGCCACCTACACGGTCAATAATCGGGTTGATGTCGTAACGCTTGGACTCATAGAATTCCTCACCGTTGTAAATCATAGCCTTCCAGCCGTTGTGCGTAGCCGAGAACGACTCGCGCAGCGTAGAGATTACATACTTGAAGCCGAACTCCTTGGCCATGGCCTTGAAGATACCCTTGTAGCCTTCGGCATCGGTCTTGCCGCCTTCCACGTCAGCGTCGGGTTTGAAGCCCAAGCAGAGCTCTGCGTCTTCCTCGTTGCCGATGCAGACATCCACGTACTTCATCAGAGGTTTCATGATGGACTGAGCCTTCTCCTTTGTCCACAGTTTCTTGCGGAAGTTCAGGTCTACGGACACGGTCACGCCGTTGCGTTTGGCAGCTTCGCAAGCCAAGCGGGTCAGCTCAGCGGCTTTGTCACTGATGGCAGGAGTGATACCCGACCAGTGGAACCAGTCAGCGCCCTTCATTATTGCGTCGAAATCAAAATCAGAGGGATCGGCTTCCGCGATGGAAGAGTGCGCACGGTCATAGATGACCTTGCTCGGACGCATCGAAGCACCAGTCTCCAGATAATAGATGCCCACACGGTCGCCACCGCGTGCGATGAAGTCGGTCTTCACGCCGAAACGTCTCAGTGCGTTCACGGCGGACTGGCCAATCTCGTGTTTCGGCAATTTCGTCACGAAGTAAGCCTCATGGCCATAGTTGGCGCAGCTCACGGCTACGTTAGCCTCACCGCCACCATAAACTACGTCGAACACGTCGGACTGAACGAAACGCTTCTGTCCCGGAGTCGACAATCTCAACATGATTTCTCCTAAAGTTACGACTTTTCCCATAATCTTTTCTTTTTGTCTTTTAGTTACTTTTATACGAATGTTCTTTTCATTCTACTTCTATTGCAATGTAGATAGTGCCGCAAATATATAGGTTTATATATGAATGCACAACAGTTTTCGTCACTTTTTGAAAGAAAATCGTGTTCGTACACAATTTTTCACCGCAAAGCGCGGACGGTACGGATTTTATGCCTATATTCGTCCCCTGATTTATGACCGGACACAACATAACTTATTACGAAACAATATGGAAACAAAGTATCTGAAGATTAACGTCGCCGACAATGTGGCCGTGGCCATCTCGGACCTGAAGGCAGGCGAGACCATTACCGTGGACGGCGCGACCATCCGCGTGAACCAGGACGTACCGGCCGGACACAAGATCGCCCTCAAGGACTTCGCCGAGGGGGAGAACGTCATCAAGTACGGCTACCCCATCGGACATGCCAAGGAAGCCATCCGTCAGGGCGACTGGATTAACGAGCACAAGATAAAGACCAACCTGGCCGGTTTGCTCAGCTACACTTACAACCCCGTGAAAGTAGACCTCGACATCCCACACAAAAACCTCACTTTCAAGGGTTACCGACGCAAGAACGGCGATGTGGGCGTGCGCAACGAGATTTGGATTATCCCCACCGTGGGCTGCGTCAACGGCATCGCCAACCAACTGGCCGAGAAGCTGCGACAGGAGACCTCGTCACAGGGTGTGGATGCCATCGTCGCCTTCCCCCACAACTACGGATGCTCGCAACTGGGCGACGACCACGAGAACACAAAGAAGATTCTGCGCGACATGGTGAAGCACCCCAACGCCGGAGCGGTGCTGGTGGTGAGCCTTGGCTGCGAGAACAACCAACCGGACGTGTTCAAGGAGTTCGTGGGTGACGTAGACCCGGAGCGCGTGCAGTACATGACCACACAGAAGGTACACGACGAGATGGAGGAAGGCATGAAGATCCTGCGCCGCCTCTACGACGTAGCCAGCAAGGACGTGCGGGAGGATGTTCCCCTGTCGGAGCTGCGCGTGGGACTGAAATGCGGCGGTTCAGACGGATTCTCTGGCATCACGGCCAACCCGTTGCTGGGTATGTTCTCCGACTTCCTCATCGCCCAGGGCGGTACGTCCGTACTGACCGAAGTGCCCGAGATGTTCGGTGCCGAGACGATTCTGATGAACCGTTGCAAGAGCCAGGAACTCTTCGACCAGACGGTACGTCTCATCAACGATTTCAAGTCTTACTTCCTCTCCCACGGCGAGCCCGTCGGCGAGAACCCGTCACCGGGCAACAAGGCAGGCGGCATCTCCACACTGGAAGAGAAGGCGCTGGGTTGCACGCAGAAGTGCGGCAAGAGCTACGTCATGGGCGTGATGCCCTACGGCGACCGTCTGAGCGTGAAAGGACTGAACCTCCTCTCCGCCCCCGGCAACGACCTCGTAGCCTCCACAGCCCTCGCCTCGTGCGGCTGCCACATGGTACTCTTCACCACCGGCCGCGGCACGCCTTTCGGCACCTATGTCCCGACGATGAAGATTTCCACCAACTCCGGCCTCGCCGCCAACAAACCGACGTGGATTGACTTCAACGCAGGTGTCATCGTGGAGAACGAACCGATGGAAAAGACCTGCGAACGCTTCATCGACTACGTTATCCGCGTGGCCAGCGGCGAATTGGTCAACAACGAGAAGAAGGGCTACCGCGAAATCGCCATCTTCAAGAACGGCGTGACGCTATAAAAGGGAACGTACGCCCATTCCTCACACAAAGGAGGGGGCGGAATTACCTACCGGTATTACTACGGATAAAGGAAGGAGCTTCCCCGGTAAAGGGAAGATTCTTCCTTTGTCCGTATATGCAATTAAGGTGAAAGCAAAAACCACTGATACTCAGAGTACAATCCGTTCCATGCGAAAAATATTCCACAAAATATTAGGAGAGTCCGATTTATTATCCTTACCTTTGTCTGTGATATTCTCCTCTCGAAGGGAACAAAGTCCCGACATCACGGGGCGGTACCATAGGGCGGAGAATCGGATTTTAAAGGATTTGGTTTCTATTGAATTAAGAGATTGTTTCTGCTTCGATGAAATTAATAGTGATAACAACTCCTTCTTTCTTCATTGAGGAGGATAAAATATTGACCACACTATTTGAAGAAGGGCTCGACTATCTTCATATACGCAAACCGGACACGGCTCCCATGTTTTCGGAGAGGCTTCTGACGCTTATCCCCGAGCAGTACCGGAGGCGGATTGTTACGCACGACCACTTCTACCTGAAGGAGGAGTTCAACTTGATGGGCATCCACCTGAACGACCGCAACCCCGAGATTCCGGAGAACTACCGCGGGCACGTCAGTTGCTCGTGCCACTCCATCGAAGAGGTGAAGCGGAAGAAAGCCTCGTGCAATTACGTCTTCATGAGCCCCGTGTTCGACAGTATCTCCAGACAGGAATACCTCTCCACCTATTCCGCCGAGGACATCCGCAAGGCTGCCAAAGCGGGCGTCATCGACAAGAAAGTGATAGCGCTAGGAGGAATCACGGACGAGAACCTGCCGTTAATCAAGGATTACGGGTTTGGCGGAGCGGCCATCATGGGCGACCTATGGGATCGGTTCGATGCCCATAACAATATGGACTACAAAGAGTTGATTAACCACTTCAGGGTTCTGAAACGTCTGGCGGACTAATGCGAGAGAAATTCCCTTCGGTTTTGCCCTCCGTATGTTGCAAAGATTTCATACCTTTGCAGCCATAATTAAAATCTGTAGACTTAAACTTCTATATAGATAGAGACATGAGCGATAAAGCATCTTACATGGTATTTTCCGGAACCAATTCGAGATACCTTGCCGAAAAGATTTGCACGAGCCTAAAGTGCGAATTAGGAAAAATGAACATTTTGCACTTCGCTGACGGCGAGTTCGCCGTATCTTACGAGGAATCCATCCGTGGCCGTCACGTGTTCTTGGTGCAGTCCACGTTCCCCAACTCCGACAATTTGATGGAACTGTTGCTGATGATTGACGCGGCCAAAAGAGCTTCGGCAAAGAGCATCGTAGCGGTTATCCCTTACTTCGGATGGGCGCGCCAGGACAGAAAAGACAAGCCGCGCGTGTCTATCGGCGCAAAGCTGGTTGCCGACCTGCTTAGCGTCGCCGGCATCGACCGTCTGATTACGATGGATTTGCATGCCGACCAGATTCAGGGATTCTTCGACGTACCGGTAGACCACCTCTACGCGTCTTCGGTGTTCCTCCCCTACATCCAGTCGCTGAATCTGGAAGACTTGGTTATCGCGACCCCCGACGTGGGCGGTTCGAAGCGTGCGAGCACTTTCTCGAAATACCTGGGCGTACCCTTGGTACTGTGCAACAAGTCGCGCGTGAAAGCCAACGAAGTCGCCTCGATGCAGATTATCGGTGACGTGAAAGACAAGAACGTGGTATTGATAGACGATATGGTTGACACGGCAGGTACCATCACGATGGCCGCCGACATGATGAAGGCTGCCGGTGCAAAGAGCGTGCGCGCCATCGCTTCGCACTGTGTGATGTCCGGTCCCGCATCGGAACGCGTACAGAACTCTTGCCTTGAGGAGATTGTCTTCACAGACAGCATTCCCTACGCCAACCGCTGCGCGAAGGTTAAGCAGCTCTCCATCGCTGACCTTTTCGCGGAGACAATCCGCAGGGTGATGAACAACGAGTCCATCAGTTCGCAGTACATCCTCTAAGCGATAGAGTACACATCTATTATATTATCAGGAAGGGAAACCGGCATTACGTCGGTTTCCCTTTTTCGTTCATCGGGCAACGTAAGTACTTTCATCGGGCAACGTAAGTACTTACATCGAGCAACGTAAGTACTTTCATCGGGCAACGTAAGTACTTTCATCGGGCAACGTAAGTA
>CAVJRQ010000080.1:700-20715 GCA_963652075.1 Acutalibacteraceae bacterium | reverse complement strand
GCAAAAGACCCGCCCTGGTTCGCTGTTCAAATGGGAAGCGTGGCGGATTCTGTTGCTGCAAAGATACAAATAATCATCGACAATACAAACTTTTTAGCGATAAAAATTATACGATAACTTTTTGCTCTACCCACTTCTTTTTCAAACATTTTTCTTTATTTTTGCATTCGGAGAGAGAAAACTCCCTCCAAGACATATTAGAATTTGAAGAAGCGTTATGCTGAACTCTTGCGAGTGAAAACCTGAGAAATTTTCAAAGATGACAAGAACGGCATAGTGGTTCTCACGCATATAGCGTGGGCTGCTATTACCATATCTGTCATCAAAGGTTTTCTCAGGACCTTCACTCAAAGACGTGGGCATGCAGTTCCACGCTTTATGTTTAAATTGATTACTCTTAGGAGCTGAAGAGTAGAAAGTAATGTTATGAGAACATTTGGAAATATTATTTGGCATTTTCCGTTTTTGGGTTTTCTTCAATCTTTAGCATTAACCTGCAGTAACTATTCAGCGGTAGCAAGAAACTGTATAGCAAACTTTTAAAAACTGAAGACACAATGGAAAATAAGAAGAAACTCGTATATATTGATGGTTCTAACCCAGATGACAAGCGTTCTTGGAGCGGTATTCCCTATAACTTGGTAAGACAACTCAGACGCCACTATGACGTGGAGGTGGTTTATCTGCCCGAAACTAAGAAGGAAAAGATGTTCCGTCTGGGCTACAAGGCCTTTTGGAGACTCTTGGGCAAGAAGAACGACCCATGTTTCACCACTACCTATGCCAAGATGAAGAGCAACCGAGTGACGAAGGCTCTTCAAGGTAAGGAAGCAGATGTCGTATTCTTCCGTGGCAGCAACCTCGCTGCTTATGCCAAGACCGACATCAAGCAACGTGTATACTTCTCTGACGCATGCTTCCACCAGATGATAGACTATTACTTCTTCCATCTCACCCCATCGAACATCCATGACGGCAACGAGGTGCAGCGCAGAGCGATGGAGAACTGCAACCTGAATATCTTTGCCTGTCAGTGGGCATTACGTGACGCGGTTGACTTCTACCACATTCCCGAGGAGAACTGCCGCATAGGTTATTTCGGTGCGAGTGTAGATACCTCCGACTTTAAAAAGCAAAAGCACGATGAGAATATCGTCAACCTCCTCTTCGTGGGTGTGGAATGGGTGCGCAAAGGTGGCGAGATTGCCGTGGACTGCGTAAAGCGCCTCAACGAGAAAGACCCTTCTCGCAAGTATGTGCTCCACTTCGTAGGTTGCACTCCTCCATATGAGATAAACGACTGGCACGTAAAGCTCTACGGATTCCTCAACCGTAACATCCCCGAGCAGGCACAAACGATGACTAATCTCCGTGAGCAAGCTGACATCTTCCTCCTCCCTACGCGTGCGGAATGTGCCGGTATCGTATTCTGTGAGAGTTCCGCATACGGTATTCCTAGCATTACCTTCGATACTGGCGGAATCAGCGACTACGTCATCAATGGCGAGAACGGTTACCGTCTCCCTATGGGCAGCACAGGAGAAGACTTCGCCAACAAAATCCTCGATGTGCTGGCAGACAAAGGCAAATTGCAGTATATGCAGGAGAAGGCAGCCCAGATGTATAAAGAAAGACTGAACTGGGATGCGTTGGGGGACAGGTTTAAGGAATTGATAGGATAAAAACAATTGATTATGGTACGAGCGGTTGCACCTGCCAACGTAAGTACTTACATGAGCCAACGTAAGTACTTACGTCGGGCAACGTAAGTACTTTCATCAGCCATCGTAAGTACTTGCGTTTTTCGGACTGACCCCATCATCCCAAGCGGAACACGATGCGGAACTTGCCCTCCTCGTAGCGTGTGCTGCTGATGCGGAAAGCACCGATTTCCTCGGTGTTCCGCACATGCGTGCCCAGGCAGGGGCAGGCATCGTAGTCGCCCACATACACAATGCGCAGCGTGTCGCTGGCATCATCGGGCAACTTTTTCAAGTCGAAGCGTTTAGCTGCCTCCTCCTTGGACATGTAGGAAGATGTGACGGGCAGGTGCTGGTTGATGACCTCGTTCACCTTCGCCTCTATGGCGGCTATCTGCTCCTGTGTGGGGCAGACGGGCAGCGGATAGTCCAGCTTGCTCTTCTTGCGCTCGATGTGCGTGTTGCGTGAACGTTCGCAACCGAACATCCTCACCATCGTCTGGTTCAGGATATGTTCGGCGGTATGTGCGGGCGGATATTCGTCCTTATTGTGTGCATTGAGCACCGGTTCTTCGTTTTCCATAATGTTGCGTTTCTATGTTTGCTTGTCCTATGATACTCGTTTCTTATATTTCATCCGCATCCACGAGACCGCTCATCACAGCATAGATGGTGAGGCTGGAGATGGACTTGGTGCCCAACTTCTCGGAGATGTTTTTGCGGTGGGAGATGACGGTGGTCAGGCTGATGTGCAGCTTGTCGGCAATCTCTTTGTTGATGAGACCTTTCACCAGCAACGCGAGAACTTCCTTTTCGCGCGGGGAGAGGTCGACGGCTTGTTGTCTGGTGGCTTCCGCATCACGGCTTTTCACGGGATAGCCCTGCGGGTGCGCACTGTGGTTGAGGTGAAGTATCTGTTTCACCAAAGCCTCTTCCGGTTGGTTGGTATTGAGCACGTGCAACCCTTGTACGCTCAGTTGGGGCGATGGATTGTTGGCCAAGAGGATGGTCTTGTGCTTACGCTCGCTGAAGAATGCCGTGTGTTCAAAATAAATCTGAGCGGTGACGAAGTAGTGGACGTAGATGTCGGGCGTATCGTCCACCAGTTGCTCGAAACCGCTGAAGATGCGGATGACGGCCATGGGAAGCAACCGTTCGAGGATGCCTTTCAGTCCCATGCCCGACAGGGTATTCGTGTCAACTATCGCTATCTCCGGTTGCATCAGGCTTTTAGGAATTAAGAGTGAGACAATCGTGAAAGGTAAACGCTTGCCGCTTCGGCACACCGTTCGCCGTCAATTCCGGCCGACACGATTCCCCCTGCATAGCCGGCACCTTCGCCGCAGGGGAACAATCCGCTGACAGTGACGTGCTGCATGCTTTCCGCTTCACGGGGTATGCGTACGGGGGAGGAGGTGCGCGTCTCCACGCCAATCATCACCGCCTCGTTGGTGAGGAATCCTTTCGACTTGCGTCCAAACTGTTGGAACCCTTCACTCAACCGTTGGCTGATGAAGTCGGGCATCCAGAAGTGAAGAGGGGAGGAGACGAGTCCGGGTGAGTAGGAACTGGCAGGGAGGTCGTAGCTCAACTTCTTGCGGGTGAAATCCACCATACGCTGAGCCGGAGCGGTCTGCCGCATATTACCCTGTTGCCAACAAACCGCCTCGAAAGCCTCCTGAAACAACATCATGGCCAAGGGATGCGATTGCTGAGCCTCCTGCCTGCCGATGATTTCGGCACGAAGCTCCTCATCGGCAGAGGCCGGTGACAGACGCATCAAGTCCTTTAAGGAAGCGTCGCTCAAATCTTCGGGATGCAGCTCCACCACCATTCCCGAGTTGCTCCACTTGGAGCCTCGATTGGAGGGTGACATGCCGTTGACCACAATCTGTGACGGACCGCTTGCGGCGGGCACCACGAAACCTCCCGGGCACATGCAGAAGCTGTACACCCCGCGTCCGCCCACCTGCGTGACGAAGCTGTACTCCGCAGCGGGCAGATAACGTCCGCGTCCTTGGCGGTTGTGATACTGAATCTGGTCAATCAGCAGCGACGGGTGCTCCAGGCGTACGCCCACAGCCAATCCCTTCGCTTCTATCTCGACTTGGTTTTGGTAGAGCCAACGGTAGACATCGCGGGCTGAATGACCTGTGGCCAGAATGACAGGACCATGGAACTCCTTGCCGTTGTGGGTGGTGATGCCCACCACGGCATGGTCGCGGATGATGAGGCTGTCCATGCGAGTCTCGAAGTACACTTCGCCGCCGCACCGCAGGATGGTGTTGCGCATCTGTTCTATCACGGCCGGCAGCTTGTCCGTGCCGATGTGCGGATGGGCATCCACCAGGATGTTGGGGTTGGCTCCGTGCTGACAGAAGACGTTCAGTATCTTCTCCACGTTGCCCCGCTTCTTGCTTCGGGTGTAGAGTTTGCCGTCGGAATAGGCTCCCGCTCCGCCTTCACCGAAGGAGTAGTTCGATTCGGGGTCTACCTTGTGCTGGCGCGTGATGAGGGCGATGTCCTTCTTACGCTCGTGTACGTCCTTACCGCGTTCCACCACAACAGGACGCAGTCCCAACTCGATGAGGCGCAACGCCGCGAATAGTCCGCCGGGTCCCGCCCCCACGACGATTACTTGGGGCTTCCCGTCCACCGCACGGTAATCGACGCGTTGGAACGTATCTTCTTGCGGGTACTCATTGATGTACGCCCTCACGGTCAGGTTTACGTAGATAGTCCGTTGGCGCGCGTCGATGCTCCGTTTCAGTATCCGCACGCTCTTTATGGTACGCTCGTCAAGACCTTTCTCCTGACTGATGTACCGCTTTATCCGTTCTTCGTCCGCTGCCTGTTCGGGCAGTATCCGCAGTTGGTATTCTTCTGTCATCTTTGTTTGTTTCGTTATCCAAAAAGTTTCCGGAAAGCCTCTTCCACCTTCTTCACGGGAATCAGCTCTATCTTGTATTTGCTCGCGTCCAGTCCCTGCATGTTGTGCTTGGGTATCAGGAATTGGCTGAATCCCAATTTCTCCGCTTCAGCGATACGCTGTTCGATGCGGTTCACCGGACGAATCTCGCCCGAGAGTCCCACTTCGCCTGCCATGCAGACGTTGTGCTCTATCTCCACGTCCATGTTCGATGAGAGTATGGCACTGATGACCCCCAAGTCTATGGCGGGGTCGTTCACCTTCAGTCCGCCGGCGATGTTGAGGAACACGTCTTTCTGCGCCAGTTTGAATCCCACCCGTTTCTCCAGCACGGCCAACAGCATGTTCATCCTCCGCAGGTCGAATCCGGTGGCCGAACGCTGCGGGGTGCCGTAAGCCGCCGTGCTGACCAACGCTTGCGTCTCGATGAGGAACGGACGGATACCCTCTATGGCGGCCGCGATGGCGATGCCGCTCATCCCTTCATGGTCTTGCGAGAGGAGAAGTTCCGAAGGATTGTTCACCTGACGCAGCCCGTCCTGACGCATCTCGTAGATACCCAGCTCCGCCGTACTGCCGAACCGGTTCTTGATGCTGCGCAAGATGCGGTAGAGATAGTGTTGGTCGCCCTCGAACTGCAGCACCGTGTCCACGATATGCTCCAGCACCTTCGGTCCGGCGATGCTGCCCTCCTTGTTGATGTGCCCGATGAGGATAACGGGTACATTACTCTCTTTGGCGAACTTCAGGATGGAAGCGGCGCATTCCCTTACCTGTACCAGGCTGCCGGGCGAAGACTCGGCCGCCTCGGTGGAGATGGTTTGTATGGAATCGATGATGACCAACTCCGGGTCGGTATTTTTGATGTGGGTAAAAATCTGTTCCAATGAGGTTTCGCACACAATGAGGCAACCTTCGGCGTTGGGGCGCAGGCGGTCGGCACGCAGTTTCAGTTGCGCTGCACTCTCTTCGCCGGATACGTAGAGGATGCGTTTCTCGGGCATCCGCAGCACGGTCTGTAGTATCAGGGTCGACTTGCCGATGCCCGGTTCTCCACCAAGAAGCACCAGTGACCCGGGCACCAGTCCGCCGCCCAACACCCGGTTGAACTCTTCGTCGTGCATGTCGATGCGGGTCTCGTTGCCGCTCTCTATCGTCTCCAGTCGTTGCGGTTTCGAACGCATACCGCCCACGCCCGCCAACGGACGTTTGGAGAGCGGCTCTTTCTGGACGGTCAGTTCCTTGAACGTGTTCCAGGCTCCGCAAGCGGGACATTTGCCTATCCATCGTGGAGATTCCTGTCCGCATTCGCTGCATACGTAAACGACCTTTTCTTTCGCCATACTGTGTTACGGGTTATGTTTGTCTACTTCTCTATTGAAGATGCGAAGATAGCGCAAACTGCAGAGAGAATGAAATTCTTCCTCCCTTTTTTCTTGCTGGGAACATCGGAACGCAATATATATATAAGGTATGAGGGAGGTGAACTGCCGTGTCAATCCTGCCGTTGCGGTACGGTGGTATGACAAAAATCGTACTCTTTCTATAGATTTCTTGATAAAAGTACGTTTTTGTTGCGGATTATTATTATTTTTGCCGCATCAAAAAAGAAAAAGTCTGAGCAATGACTATGGTATCTCTGTATACAACCAATACGATGTGGTTCGTGTCTATGATGACCACCACACGAATGACGACCCTTAGGGGTTAGGGTTAGTATATAGTGTTTCTACGTGATACACGCTCACGGATGTGAGCAGATTCAATCAACTGATTTTTTAATTCTTTATGCAGACGTTCCCTTGGAAAGGATGGGGGGAATGGGCTTGCCGATAATAACAAGATTATGAAAGTAATGAAATTTGGCGGAACGTCCGTTGGTTCCGTAAACAGTATACTGAACGTTAAAAGCATCGTCGAATCGCAGAAAGAGCCGGTTATCGTTGTCGTGTCCGCCCTCGGTGGTATCACGGACAAGCTGATACACGCCTCGAAGACAGCCGTTGCGGGCGACCTTGCCTACGAGGACGAGTTTCGCGAGATTGTGGAGCGTCACGTCGACATGGTGAATGCCGTGATACCGGAAGGAGAGAAACGGGACGCTTTGCTCGACAAGATAGGCCTCTTGCTCAATGAGCTGAAAGACATCTACCAAGGACTCTACCTAATCAAAGACCTCTCGCCCAAAACCTCCGCCACCGTCGTCAGCTATGGCGAGCGCATCTCTTCGCAGATTGTGGCGCAACTCATCCGCGGAGCGCAGTGGTACGACTCCCGCACATTCATCAAGACCGAAAAGAAACACTCGAAACATATATTGGACTCCGACCTCACCAACAAACTGGTGAAGGATGCCTTCGACCCCTTGCCACAGGTGGCGCTTGTGCCGGGTTTCATCTCTACGGACAAGAACAGCGGTGAGGTGACCAATCTGGGACGTGGCGGTTCGGACTACACCGCCGCCATCATTGCGGCGGCACTCGATGCCGACAGCTTAGAGATATGGACCGACGTGGACGGCTTCATGACGGCCGACCCGCGCGTCATCTCTTCAGCCTACACCATCAACGAACTGAGCTACGTGGAGGCCATGGAACTCTGCAACTTCGGAGCCAAGGTGGTCTATCCGCCTACCATCTATCCGGTGTTCCACAAGAACATTCCCATCCTGATAAAAAATACTTTCAAACCAGAGAGTGCCGGGACGGTCATCAAGTCCGAGACCACCGATGATTCGCGTGCCATCAAGGGTATCTCTTCCATCAACAACACCAGCCTGCTTAATGTGACCGGTCTGGGTATGGTGGGTGTCATCGGCGTGAACCACCGCATCTTCCGCACGTTGGCGGAGAACGGCATCAGTGTGTTCCTCGTGTCGCAGGCTTCTTCGGAGAACTCAACCTCCATCGGTATGCGTGAAGAAGACGCGGACTTGGCCCGACAGATATTGGACCAGGAGTTCGCCAAAGAGATAGAGATGGGCGAGATGGCCCCCATGAGCGTCGAGTCTGGACTGGCGACCGTAGCCGTTGTGGGTGAGGGAATGCGCCATACGCCCGGTATTGCCGGTAAACTCTTCGGCACACTGGGACGCAACGGTATCAATGTCATCGCCTGCGCACAGGGCTCATCCGAGACCAACATCTCGTTTGTGGTGGACGGCAAGCAACTGCGCAAGACGCTGAACGTGATTCACGACAGCTTCTTTCTCTCCGAATACCAGGTACTCAACCTCTTCATCTGCGGCGTGGGTACGGTTGGCGGAAGCCTGATAGAACAACTGCGTACCCAACAGGAACGGCTGAAACAGGAACGTGGACTGAAGCTGAACGTAGTGGGAATCATCAATGGACACCACGCCATGTTCCGTCGCGAAGGCTTCAACCTGAATACCTACCGCGAGGAGCTGGAACAGAGTGAACCCAGTACCGTGCAACGCATCCACGATGAGGTGATAGGCATGAACATCTTCAACTCCGTATTCGTGGACTGTACCGCCAGTTCCGAGGTGGCTTCGCTCTATAAGGAATTCCTGCAACACAACATCTCCGTGGTGGCGGCCAACAAAGTGGCGGCATCGTCACGCTACGACAACTATAAGGAGCTGAAACAGACTGCCCGCATGCGACAGGTGAAGTTCCTCTTCGAGACCAACGTAGGTGCCGGTTTGCCTATCATCAATACCATCAACGACCTGATTGCCAGTGGCGACAAGATACTGAAGATAGAGGCCGTGCTGAGCGGAACACTCAACTACCTGTTCAATACCCTCAGTGCCGACATCTCTTTCAGTAAGGCCGTTCGCATGGCAAAGGAAGAGGGGTACTCCGAACCCGATCCGCGCATCGACTTGAGCGGAAAGGATGTCATTCGCAAGCTGGTCATTTTGGCTCGTGAAGCCGGGTACAGGTTGGAACAGGAAGACGTGGAGGCCAACCTGTTCATTCCGCAGGACTTCTTCGAAGGTTCACTGGAAGAGTTTTGGAAGAAACTCCCCTCCTTGGACGCGGACTTCGAGTTGCGCCGTCAACGGTTGGAAGAAGCGAACAAACGTTGGCGCTTCGTGGCGTGCCTCAACGAAGGCAAGGCTTCCGTGTCATTGCGTGAGGTGGACAGCAAGCACCCCTTCTACAACTTGGAGGGCAGCAACAACATCATCCTCCTTACGACGGAGCGTTATCGGGAGTATCCTATGCTCATCCAGGGCTATGGAGCCGGTGCCAGCGTGACGGCAGCCGGAGTGTTTGCCGACATCATGAGCATCGCCAACATCTAACACGGGAAAGCCCCCTTGCCGAAAGGTGGGGGCTATGATATACAACTTAACGGGAGAGAGAGGAGACAAGTATGAAACACATTATCATTTTAGGCGACGGCATGGCCGACTGGGTCGTGAAGTCATTGGATAACAAAACCTTGTTGCAGCACGCGCATACGCCTTATATGGACATGCTCGCCCGCAAAGGACGTACGGGGCGGTTGATAACCGTCGCTCCCGGATTCCATCCGGGCAGTGAGGTGGCGAACATGTCCGTCATCGGCTACAACCTGCCGAAGGTGTACGAAGGCAGAGGCCCCTTGGAGGCTGCCAGCATTGGCGTAGACCTGAAGCCGGGTGAGATGGCCATGCGCTGTAACTTGGTCTGCATCGAAGGCGATATACTGAAGAACCACTCTTCGGGTCACATCACCACGGAAGAGGCGGACGAACTGATAAAGTTCCTGCAGCAAGAGTTGGGCGATGATACGGTACATTTCTACACCGGCGTGCAATATCGCCACCTGTTGGTAGTGAAGGGCGGCAACAAACAGTTGGACTGCACCCCTCCGCATGACGTACCCTTGAAACCTTTCCGGCCTTTGCTGGTGAAACCGCTTGTGCCCGAAGCCAAGGAGACGGCGGATCTCTTGAATGAATTGATACTGAAGTCGCAGCAACTGTTGCGCAACCATCCGGTCAACCTGCACCGTATGGCGGCCGGGAAAGACCCTGCCAACAGCATCTGGCCTTGGTCGCCCGGGTACCGGCCACGGATGGAACCCCTCTCAGTCACCTATCCATCCATCCGCAAGGGTAGCGTCATCTCCGCCGTAGACCTTATCAAAGGTATCGGTTACTATGCGGGCTTGCGCAATATCGACGTGGAAGGCGCTACCGGACTCTATGACACCAACTATGAAGGAAAAGTGGAGGCGGCTCTGAAGGCGTTGAAAGAAGAAGATTTCGTATATTTGCACATCGAAGCCAGCGACGAGGCAGGGCATGAGGGCGATGTTCCCTTGAAACTCAAGACTATAGAGAACCTCGACAGTCGTGTCGTCGGTCCGGTCTACGAGGCGGTGAAGAACTGGTCGGAACCTGTGGCCATCGCCGTGTTGCCCGACCACCCTACACCCTGTGAACTGCGCACGCACACGGCAGAGCCGGTGCCGTTCCTCATCTATTATCCGGGCATTGAACCCGATAACGTGGAGCGGTTCGACGAGGTAGCCTGTGTGGACGGCATCTATGGCTTGATGAAAGAAAACGAGTTTATGAATGAATTTATGAAGTACTAAGATTATGAATTACTATAGCACAAACGGAAAATCACCGGTAGCTTCACTCCGCGATGCGGTGGTGAAGGGACTTGCTCCAGACAAGGGTCTCTATATGCCTGAGCAGATCAAGCAACTGCCCAATAAGTTCTATCGCACCATCGACGAACTCTCCTTTCAGGAGATTGCCTATCGGGTGGCCGACGCTTTCTTTGGCGAAGACATCCCTGCGGAGGCTCTGAAGTTCATCGTGTCGGACACGCTGAGTTTTAACGTGCCCGTGGTGAATGTCACGGACAATATCTATTCGCTGGAACTCTTCCATGGCCCTACGTTGGCCTTCAAGGATGTAGGCGCACGCTTCATGGCCCGTTTGTTGGGCTATTTCATCCAGCAAGAGGAACAGAGCGAGGTCAATGTACTCGTGGCGACCTCGGGCGACACCGGTAGTGCCGTGGCCAACGGATTCCTTGGTGTGAAAGGTATCCATGTCTATGTGCTCTATCCCAAAGGAAAGGTGAGCGAGATACAAGAGAAGCAGTTCACCACGCTTGGACAGAACATCACCGCCATCGAAGTGGACGGTGTGTTCGACGACTGTCAGGCTTTGGTGAAGAACGCTTTCATGGACGCGGAACTCAACCGGCACATGAAGCTGACTTCCGCCAACTCCATCAACGTGGCGCGTTTCCTGCCCCAGGCGTTCTACTACTTCTATGCCTACGCGCAGATGAAGGACCAAGGCAAGGCCGACAACCTGGTCATCTGTGTGCCGAGCGGCAACTTCGGCAACATCACAGCCGGGCTTTTCGCTAAGCGGATGGGACTGCCCGTGAAGCGTTTCATCGCTGCCAACAACCGCAACGACATCTTCTACAACTACCTGCAGACCGGGGTTTACAGTCCGAAAGCCTCCGTAGCGACCATCGCCAATGCCATGGATGTGGGCGACCCGAGTAACTTTGCCCGTATCCTCGACCTCTATAAAGGTTCGCATGCCGCCATCGTGAAGGAGATTTCCGGTGCCACATACAATGACGAGCAGATACGTGAGACCGTGGCTCGCGTGTTCAAGAACTCGGGTTACCTGCTTGACCCGCATGGCGCTTGCGGCTACCGTGCGTTGGAAGAAGGTCTCACGGCGGACGAGAACGGCGTGTTCCTCGAAACGGCTCATCCCGCCAAGTTCCGCGATGTCGTGTCGGACATCATCCAACAGGAGGTGACCATTCCCACCGGGCTCAAGACCTTTATGCAAGGAACAAAGCAGAGCGTCCCCATGAGCAAGGACTTCGACTCCTTCAAGCAGTATCTGTTACAGCAGTAAAAGTGAGACTATACCTCGTTGTCCAACGAGGTATAGTCTCAATGCCCAATGAGGTACTACCTCTTTAAACCATGCGGTGCAACTTGTGACTATGACTGAATTTACTTCACTCTTTTCTTGACGGGAATGGTCGGGAAATGCTTTAAGCTTTAGGGTCATTCTTTTCTTTAGGCCGAGAGAAAATTCCACCGATTCCGTATCCAAGTATTCAGCTTTTGCCTTACCTTTGTGGCTGAAACATTTGCCCCGGCTTATGGGGTCTTTAACTTTAAATATACGTATCATGAAATGTAAAAGATTTACCGCTTTGCTGGCGGGACTGTTGGCGTGCGGTGTGATGCAGGCACAGACCTTCACGGTGAAGCGTAATGCGGTGACTTTCAGTTCGCCGCAAGGAGACATGCGCATCGAAATGTGCAACGACCACATGTTCCGAGTGAACAAAAGCGCAGACTCCTCTTTCCCCGAGAACGAGAAATGGATGGTGGTGAAGTATGAATTCGACAAGGTGGACTTCCGGGTGAAGCCTACAGCCGATGGCTACGAGCTGACGACCGATGCCATGAAGGTGAACATCAAGTCCAACCCGTGGCTCATCAGCGTGACGGATGCCAACGGCGACGTGCTTTATCGCGAGTTGGAGACATCGGTGGACGAGAAACCGGCGAATACCTGCGCCATGCAGCCGGACGAGCACTTCTTCGGATTCGGTGAACGGATGGACTTTCTGGACCAACGGGGACAGAAGGTACACCTGAACGTGGAACTGGGACGCGGACCGAAACCGGCCGTGGGCGGCAAGGACATCCTTCGGGCAAACTACTGCCCGGTACCTTACTTTATGAGCAACAAGGGCTACGCTATCTTTTTCCATACAGCCAACATCACGGACTGGGACATGGGGTGGAGTCACTCTGACCGTTATACCTACACGGCCGGTGGGGGAGACTTGGATTATTACTTCATCCTTGGTCCGTCGTTCGAGTCGATGATTCACAACTATCAGCTGCTGACAGGTGTCAATCCGATGATGCCGCGCTCGGCCTACGGATTGCACATCGGTTCCTACAGTGGCGGCACATGGAAGCACGAGGAGTGCACCACCGACCAATATCCGATTGACCTGGTGCACCGACTTCGTAAAGAGGGCATCCCGTTCGACCTGCTGTGGCTGGACTCTACGTGGCGTCACTTCAACAAACGTTTCGGCAACGGTGGATGCAGCTTCGAGTTTCGCAGCACGTTCAAGAACCCGCAGGCGATGATTGATTCGGTCTATGCCAACCATGTGGACATGTTCGGTCTCCACATCCGTTCCATCGTGGACGACGGCGTGAACAACACACTGTTTGAAGATGCCGTGAAGGCAGGGGTGGTTCATCCGAAGGCTTCGGACAAGGGAATCATCAATTTCTTCGACAGCAAGGCTGTGGACTGGTGGTGGGAGAACGCCGCCATGCGCATTGCCAAGATGGGCGTGAAGTTCGTGAAGACGGACTGCGGCGGTGTGCTCCGTTTCCCCGAGGGCACGACATTCGACACGGGATTCTCTGCCGAACAGCTTCATAACCTCTTCCCAATAGCTTACGCCAAAGCGCCTTACGAGAAGTTTCAGGAGTACAATAACCAGCGCGGATTCAACCATACGCGCGAGGGTTACGCCGGTGTGCAGCGCTATCCGTTCATCTGGGCTGGCGACTGGGGTACTGAGTGGCAATGGTTTGAGCCTGTCATCCGTGGCGGATTGAATATCGGACTTTCCGGCGTGGGCAACTGGTCGCACTGCATGGGCGGTTTCGAACAGTATTCAGCGTACGACACCGACCTCTACCTGCGTTGGTGTCAGTTCGGCATGTTCAGCCCCATCTCCATCCTCTTCGGCATGGACCATCCGCGCTATCACGAGCCGTGGACTTACGGTGCCGAGGCACAGGCCATCTTTGTGAAGTATGACTCGTTGCGTTATGCGCATATACCTTATATATATAGTAACGCCTACCAAATGTACAAGACATCGCGACCGATGATGACACCGTTGCTCTATGACTATCCGTCGGACGAGTTGACCTACAACATCAGCAACCAATACATGTTTGGCAAGGGCATGATGGTTTGTCCCGTGACGACCAAGGGCGCACTGAGCCGTCCGGTCTACTTCCCCGGTGGAAAGTGGATTGACTTCTGGACGGGCGAACGCATCGAAGGCCGTCAGCACAAATCGTTCCTGACACCGCCCGACCTGATGCCGATATTCATCAAAGAGGGAGCCATCATCCCCAAGCAGCCGGCTATGCAATACCTGGGTGAGCTACCCGTAAAGGAGGTGACGTTGGCTGTCTATCCGTCGGGCGACTCACAGTACGACCTCTATGAGGATGACGGCAAGAGCCTGAACTATCAGAAGGGTGTCTTTGCCATCACCGCCATCCGCAGTCATGAGGCTAACGGTGTGTGGACGCTGCGGATAGGCAAGGCGGAAGGAAAATACAAACCTGCCGAGCACACTTGGCGCGTGGAGGCTTACTGGAACGCTGAACCGAAGAGCGTGACGCAGAACGGTGTGACGCTGAAGAGACTGTCCGGTGAAGAGGCTTTGGCGACGGAAGAGGGCTGGTGCTACGACACTACGCTGCGCCGCGTGCTGATAAAGTCCAACCTGACCAACCGTAGCAACGTGGAAATCACGGTGAAATGAGGAAGTGTAACCTGTAACCAATCGTCAAATAAAAATGAAAAACGCAAGAAACTTAATGTTGGGATTGGGTCTGTTGGCCGTGGCAAGCGCTTCGGCACAGACCTACAATGACCAAGCGACCTATCCCGGTCGGCCCAACTACGGTGCTCTGAAGTTTAGTCAGAGCCAGGCGTATCACGCTTACCTGATGCGCGACCTCCATCGCAACAATGCCCTACGCGAACAGGAGTTGCAGCAGGCTTTCAAGTCGAAGAAAGAGATGCTGGCCTACATCGCCAACGTGCGTCAGCGTTTGCAACGAATCGTAGGAGACTTGCCCGAGCGGACTGATGTGAACGGAAAGGTCGTCGGTACGGTGCAAGGTGAAGGATTCAAAGTGGAAAAGGTGGTGTTCGAGAGTCTGCCGGGTCGTTATGTGACGGCACACCTCTATCTGCCCACGGACCTGAAGAGCCCAGTGCCTGCCTGCATAGAGATGTGCGGACACAGTTTGACGGGCAAGGGTGACGGGTCGGACTTGGCCGCCATGATGGCTGTCAACGGCATCGCCTCCATGGTGGTAGACCCGATAGCGCAAGGCGAGCGCCTGCAGCTGATAGACGAACAGGGAAAGTCACTGACCCGTGGCGTGACGACGGAACACACGTTGCTCAACCCCGCCTTCAACCTGCTGGGCAGCAGTCTGGCTGTGCAGGAATACTGGGACAACAGCCGAGCCATCGATTATCTGCTCACACGTAAGGAGATAAATGGGGACAAGATTGGTGCCTACGGATTCTCCGGCGGAGGCACACAGACCGCTTACCTGATAGCGTTGGACGACCGTGTGAAAGTGGGCTGTGTAGGTCTCTACTTCTCAAGCCGTCTGCGTACACTGGAACTGCAAGGTCCGTCCGACGGTTGCCAACAGATTCCGTGGGAGGGGGCCGAACGCATCGAAGGGGCGGACTTCGCCCTGCTGATGGCTCCCAAACCCTTCATTATCTTGGACGGGAAGTATGACTTCGTGGACCACTGGGGTGCCCTTTGCGGTTACGAGGAACTGAAGAAAGCTTATACCGTACTGGGTCATCCGGAGTGTGTGGCGCAATACTATGCGGAGGATGCGCACGCCACGCCGCCCGATGTGAAGGACCGGCTGATACGGTGGTTTAAGTCATGGCTGACAGACACGAAGGATGTGGAAGTGACGCTGCCGAAGGTGAAGAACTGGAGAGGCGAGCGAATGAACTGCACCGCTGCCGGTCAGGTGAACCTGGAGTACAAGGATGCCCGAAGCACTATGGACGAGACCCTGGATGCGATGGACAAGTTGGCCGACAGTCGCTCCGCGTTTCTGAAAGGCGACAAGGCCGCCATCAGGAAACAGATGCTGCGGTTGCTGGGCTTGGAAAAGGGCTTCAATGACAGCATCGAGGTAATTTCCACAGGACGCTCTTCGCTCAGGGAAGTGGAGGAATACCGCTTCCAGATAAACTGCGATGGCGAAATGCCGTTGCCGGTTGTGGTGTGGGTGCCGTCGACCGCCAAGGCCGACTCACCCGTGGAAATCCACTTGCATGAGCAGGGCAAGGCTTGGTATCTGAACGACCAGAATAAGCGCGATGCCGTCTCAAACGGTTACGTCATCGTAGCCTCTGACTTCCGTGGGGTGGGAGAGACCGAAGACCCGTACATCTACAACTACACCAAATATTGGAACAAGGAATACCGCATCTCGGCAACCAGCATGCACATCGGTCGCCCGGTGATGGGTCAGCGCGTGGCGGATTTCCACACGTTGCTTAACTTCTGTTCACAACATCAGCTGACGCAAGGACGCAAGGTGAGGGTGGTGGCCGACGGGCTCTACGGACCGGTGGTGATGCACACCGCCGTGCTGGACGCACGAATCGACAATGCCGTCCTGACCCGTTGCCTGAAGACGTGGCGTGAATACCTCAAGAACCCGTTGCAGCGAGACATGTACTCCAATGTGCTCTTCGGAGTGCTGAAGTACTACGACCTGCCGGACTTGGTAAAGATGAGCCAAGGACGGGTGAGAGTGGTTGACTGACAAGCGGCACATAACTGTTTTTCGGGCTATCCTCGGGATGCGGAAGGTGTGGAATCATCTTCGCTTCGGGGATAGCCCGAATAGTTATTGGGTACGTTAACAAATTAACCAAACTTAAAATAATAAACGGGATAATTGTCTTGTAACTAAAATTTTTATTATTTTTGCGAATGAATTGGGAGGATGAACCGGTTTGTTAGCCAAACAAACATGTAACAACGTGCTTTCGGTTAAATTCGGAAAAATCCCCAGGTAAAGATTGTTAATCGTTTAGGTGCGTCGAAAGAACACCTATACATTTGTCGGCATGAAAAAGTATACAATTTGGATATTAGGTGTCGTAATGGGATTCTCTTTTCTCAGTTTGCTCTATCTTCAGGTAAGCTATATCGAGGAGATGGTAAAGATGAGGAAGGAGCAGTTTGACGAATCCGTCAAACGAAGCCTGTATACGGCTTCCCATAACGTGGAGTTGAACGAGACGGCACGCTATTTGGAGAGTGACATCGCCAACGCAGACCGTACGGCAGCCATGAACGCACAGTCGAACTTGCTGGACGACCCGACAAAACAGTCCGCAAGCAGGAGCGGGAACGGCGTGATGCGGATTCATTCGTACACGACGACTGACGACGGTACGGTGCAGTCGCTGTTCCAAATCAAGACGTTCGTCATCAACCCGTCGTCCATGCCCAAGGCGGTCATCAGCAAAAAGCATGGAACGAAGACCATTCCGCAACAGGCGCACAACATGCTGGAGACACTGAAGGAACGGTATGTGTACGAGAAAGCGTTGTTGGACGAAGTGGTGATGAATATCCTCTACGAGGCCAGCAACAAGCCCCTTGACGAGCGCATTAACTTCAAACTGTTGGACTCGGACCTGAAGGGCGAGCTGAGCAACAACGGCATCGACCTCCCTTATCACTTCATGGTGACAAGCAACGACGGAAAGGAGATTTACCGCTGTCCCGACTGGGAAGGGAAGGGGAATGAGACTACCTTCACGCAGATACTCTTCCGAAACGACCCGCCTTCGAAAATGGGACTCTTGAAGGTACATTTCCCCACGATGAACAACTATATCTACAGTTCCGTGCGGTTCATGATTCCTTCGCTCATATTCACGCTCGTGCTGCTGATAACGTTTATCGTCACGATATACCTTATATTCAGACAAAAGAAGCTGTCCGAGATAAAGAACGACTTCATCAATAACATGACGCACGAGTTCAAGACACCTATCTCCACCATCTCGCTGGCGGCCCAGATGCTGAAAGACCCGTCGGTGGGCAAGTCGCCGCAGATGTTCCAACACATCTCCGGAGTGATTAACGACGAGACCAAACGGTTGCGGTTCCAGGTGGAGAAAGTGCTGCAACTCTCGATGTACGAACACCAGAAGGCTACCTTGAAACAGAAGGAACTGAATGCCAACGAACTGATAGCGGGTGTCATCAATACCTTCACGTTGAAAGTGGAGAAGTACAACGGCAAGATTACGTCCGACCTGAGTGCCGCCGACCCGATGATTTACGTGGACGAGATGCATTTCACGAACGTGATATTCAACTTGATGGACAATGCGGTGAAGTATAAGCGCCCGGACGAAGACCTCGTGTTGCACGTGCGCACCTGGGACGAGGGCGGCAAGCTCCACATCTCTATACAGGACAACGGTATCGGCATCAAGAAAGAGAACCTGAAAAAGATATTCGAGAAGTTCTACCGTGTCCCGACCGGAAACAAACACGACGTGAAAGGCTTTGGTCTGGGCTTGGCGTACGTGAAGAAAATTATTTCAGACCACAAAGGTACCATCAAGGCCGAGAGCGAACTGGGCGTAGGTACCAAATTTATAATTGTATTACCCTTATTAAAGAATTAGCGATATGGACGGAAAATTAAACATTCTGTTGTGCGAAGATGATGAGAATCTTGGCATGTTGTTAAGAGAGTATCTGCAGGCAAAAGGCTATCAGGCGGAGTTGTGCCAGGACGGGGAAGCCGGGTACAAGGCTTTCTTTAAATCAAAATTCGACATCTGCGTGTTTGACGTGATGATGCCTAAGAAAGACGGATTCACGTTGGCGCAGGAAATCCGTGCCGCCAATGCGGAAGTCCCTATTATCTTCTTGACGGCAAAGACTCTGAAAGAAGATATTCTGGAGGGATTCAAAATTGGGGCCGATGACTACATTACCAAACCTTTCAGTATGGAGGAACTGGTGCTGCGTATCGAAGCTATCCTTCGCCGTGTTCACGGAAAGAAGAACAAGGAGAGCACGATGTACAAAATCGGTAAGTTCACATTCGATACGCAGAAACAAATTCTCGCCATCGGTGGAAAACAGACCAAACTGACGACCAAGGAGTCGGAACTGCTTGGCCTGCTCTGTGCCCATGCCAACGAGATTCTGCAACGCGACTTCGCCTTGAAGACCATCTGGATTGACGATAATTACTTCAACGCGAGAAGTATGGATGTCTACATCACCAAACTGCGTAAGCACTTGAAGGAGGATGACTCCATAGAGATTATCAACATCCACGGAAAAGGTTACAAACTTATTACACCTGAACCGGAAAACTAAATTGTTTTGACCGGACGTGCCAATAAGAAGAGCCGCATTCCTCATCTGGAATGCGGCTCTTCTTATTAACCGATGTTTACTGAAGTGCGGCTACGTGAAACTTGATTAGTCAGTAATCCGTTTGTTCAGTACGATGTATACGATTAAACCGATAACAATTAAGGCCAATGATGAAGCTAACACCGCATTGTTGTTCGTGTTTCCCACAAAGAAGCATACAACGAGAACCAATGCTCCGAGCACAACAAGTATCAGGCCTAAGATTTTTAAAAAGCTGTTCATCTGTATCTATTTTATGTGTTTAAATTTTCTGCCACAAAATAAGGTATAATTCTTTAATGAACGAAATCATTTTGGGAAAAAAGCGAACCTAAGTAGTATTTTTTATCAAATGCCCGTGTTTCTTCATCTGTTTTCCGCCCTCTTTCCGTCGTTCTCCGTTGCTTCTACGGCCTCCTCTCTCTCCTCCGGCTATGGACTTGCCAACCCCTTTCCGTCCGCTCAAAAAGAAAATCTTTGGTGGGTGGCGGATAAAAAATCCTGTAATAGTTTGTGGTTTGATGGAAAAGTACTACCTTTGCGGCTGATTTTAAAGACAATATTAATCAATTATCAATTAATTAATTATGAATCAATACGAAACCGTTTTCATTTTGACTCCCGTTTTGTCTGACGTTCAGATGAAGGAAGCGGTAGACAAATTCAAAGGTATCCTCACCGAATCTGGTGCAGAGATTATCAATGAAGAGGATTGGGGACTGAAGAAACTGGCCTATCCAATCCAAAAGAAGTCAACTGGTTTTTATCAGTTGTTAGAGTTCAAAGCAGACCCGTCGGTCATTGCTACACTGGAAGTTAACTTCCGTCGTGATGAGCGTGTTCTTCGCTTCCTTACCTTCAAACTGGATAAGTACGCGATTGAATACGCAGCTAAAAGAAGAAACATTAAATCAGCTAAAAAGGAGGATTGATTATGGCACAGCAACAATCAGAGATCAGATATTTAACTCCACCTTCAGTAGATGTTAAGAAGAAGAAATACTGCCGTTTCAAAAAAAGTGGCATCAAGTACATCGATTATAAAGACCCCGAATTCTTGAAGAAATTCTTGAATGAGCAGGGAAAGATTCTTCCTCGCCGCATTACGGGTACTTCTTTGAAATACCAGCGTAAGGT
>CAVJRQ010000080.1:0-690 GCA_963652075.1 Acutalibacteraceae bacterium | reverse complement strand
GCGTAAGGTCGCTCAGGCTGTGAAGAGAGCTCGTCACTTGGCTTTGCTCCCGTTTGTAACCGATATGATGAAATAATAACTAAGGAGGAATTGTATGGAAATCATTTTGAAAGAAGATGTCGCAAACTTGGGTTACAAGAATGACGTTGTAACCGTGAAGTCTGGTTACGGTCGTAACTACCTTATTCCTACCGGAAAAGCTGTTATCGCATCACCTGCCGCAAAGAAGGTGTTGGCAGAAGACTTGAGACAACGCGCCCACAAGCTTGAGAAAATCAAGAAAGACGCTGAAGCTTTGGCTGAGCAGTTGAAGGGCGTATCGTTGACTATCTCTACTAAGGTTAGTTCTACGGGTACAATCTTCGGTTCTGTCGGCAACATCCAGATTGCTGAGGAACTGGAGAAACTGGGTCACAAGATTGACCGTAAGATTATTGTGGTAAAAGACACCGTGAAAGAAGTGGGTACTTACAAAGCACTCGTTAAACTGCACAAAGAGGTGTCTGTGGAGATTCCGTTTACAGTAGTTGCGGAAGAGGCTTAATAGATTTTAGTAAAGTCTGCATAAGAGGGTGCCGGTTCTTAAAAAGTTCCGGCACTTTTTTTGTGGAACGTACGGTAGCGATTTTACCGCATGACCTTACGTGTGTCCACGCAAGTACTTACGTTGGCTGATGAAAGTACTTACGT
>CAVJRQ010000079.1:0-14549 GCA_963652075.1 Acutalibacteraceae bacterium | reverse complement strand
ATGCCTGTATAATGTTTTTTGGAAAAAACAAGCCTTTTTAAATGAAAGAGCCGTGATATGATTGAAAAAACTTGGCGAAAGGCATTTGTTATAGAAATAATAAATGCCTACCTTTGCCGCCCGTTTAACTAAATCATATTTATCGGAATGCGGCGTTGTTCGTGAGATGCCGCTGAAACTTAAAACAAAAAGAGAAATGCGTACAGAAGAATTGAAAGACTCTATCGACTTCGGTAGTATGGAGATTCCGAAGTTGTTTCGCAAACTGTTGATACCCACCTTGATGGGTATGGTGTTTTCCGCTGCGTTCGTCATCACGGACGGTATCTTTGTGGGCAATGGCATTGGTAGCGACGGCTTGGCTGCCGTCAACATCACTGCCCCTATCTTTATGCTGGCCACCGGCCTCGGGCTGATGTTCGGTTTGGGCGGTTCAGTCATTGCTTCCATTCACCTGTCACATGGCAAGGTGAAGGTGGCGCGCATCATTATGACGCAGGCCATCACCGTCTCGTCGGTCTTCATGATAGCAGCGTCGCTGCTGGTGTGCCTTTTCGCTCCCGAAATCTCCTATTTGCTTGGAGCTTCCGAGCGTTTGGAACCCCTTGCCTCGGAGTATCTCTATTGGTATGTGCCGTTTCTGGTCTTCTCGTCGCTGTTGGTGTCGGGCAGTTTCTTCGTCCGGCTCGACGGGTCGCCCAAGTTCTCCATGTGGTGTACGGTGGTTCCTGCGGTGTTGAATATATTTTTCGACTACCTCTTTATCTTCCCTTTCGGATGGGGCATGATGGGTGCGGCTTTGGCCACAGGCCTGGGAACCATCGTAGGGGGTATCATGATACTGGTCTATCTGTGGGCCAAGGCGGAGACGGTTCGCTTCATCCGCATCAAGCAGAGTTGGAAGAGTTTCCGTCTGACCTGTCGCAACGTGTGGTATATGTGTAAGCTGGGAATCTCATCGTTCCTGTGCGAGTGTACCATTGCCTACATGATGCTCATCGGCAATTATGTCTTCATCTCCTACCTGGGCGAGGATGGCGTGGCATCGTTCAGCATCGCCTGCTACTTCTTCCCCATCATCTTTATGGTGTACAATGCCATTGGCCAGTCGGCACAGCCTATCCTCAGCTATAACCTGGGTGCGGGACTGATGCATCGGGTGAAGTTGACACGCAAGTTGGCCTTTCAGTCCGCCCTTGGTTTCGGTACGGTTTTCTGCGTGTTCACCTGGCTCTTCCGTCACGAGATTGTGGGTATGTTCATCGACTCGTCTTGCCCTGCCTTCAGCTATGCGTCGGACGGGTTGCCCCTCTTCGCCATCGGGTTCATCTTCTTTGCCGTCAACATCGTCTCCATCGTCTACTTTCAAAGCATGGAACGTCCTGTGCCGGCTATGTGGATTACCGTCATGCGGGGATTCGTGTTCATGACGTTGAGTTTCCTGACGCTCCCTTTGGTGGCGGGTACTCCGGGCATCTGGCTTTCCGTCCCCTTGGCGGAGTTTCTCACGCTGTTGCTCGTCTTGTCCATCTTTGTAGGGCAACGGCTACGTCGGCGTTAAGCGGAGACGGATTGCCTCGCTGCCTACGAGTCAAGGAGGCTTGGTATGCTGCGTTTCTCCGCAGTCACTCGGTCGCATACGGGTTCGTCTCTCGGAGATAAACCTTGACGGCGAAGCCTTTGCCACGCGCTACGATACATTGAGCGGCATCTCCCTTTCCTGTTTTTGCGAAAGGGTGATGCCGCTCTTACTTAGATAAATAACAACCTGTATGAAAGAAAATACCTATTTATGGTTAACCTGTTTAGGCGAGCTCGGCCTGCAACTGTTTCGTCCAGGCTTCGATGCGTCCGTCCGTCTTGTCGCTCTCGTTCATGTCATCGATGGCCAGCCCGACGAAGTTGCCGTTGATAACGGAGATGGACGAGCCGTAATGGTAGTCCGTTGCCGGCACTTGGCCGACAAACTGGCATCCGCTGTCTTTCAGGTCTTCGTAGAGCACGCCTATGCCGTCGCAGAAGGTGTCGCAGTACGACTCGGAGTCGCCGCAGCCGAACAGCGCGATGGTCTTGTTGCTTAGGTTCATCCCTTTCAGCGTATTGATGCCGTCGTACCAGTCGTCCTGCAGCTCGCCGTCGCCCCACGTGGAGGTGCCCAGCAACAGCACGTCATAGCCGTTGACCAAATCCGCCGTCAGTTTGCTCACTTCGTGCACGTCAGCCTGTGCGATGCCCATATTCTGTGCGATTTTGTTTGCCACGGATTCCGTTGTTCCTGTGGTAGAACCGAAAAATATACCTAACTTCATAAGCTAAAGAATTAATGATTTGTTGATGCTGCAAAGTAAGCGCATCGTCCGGAGTGCGGAAATACCCTAAAGTAGGGAATTTTCTGTCCGCCTCCTCCGCTTGGTGGACTCCGTCCTCTCCCTATTTATGGGGATGGCGCAACGGCTGATGCATCCATTCCATAAACATGCGAACGGTTTCTCTGGCTTTTTCTTATCCCCATTCCCACGTGCGGTTTCTTCGGCAAAAACGAGAATAATGATACAAACATCCGTAAAATGGATAGGTGGGGTACGGCGGAAAGACGGTAGCTTTGCATCAGTCTTACCAATATGTATCGTTATGAAGAAATTATTCGTTTTACTCGCATTATTTATGATAACAGTCAATCATTGCATGGCGGAGGGTAGGCTGACCGGTAGACAGCTGCACCTCGCCACACTGGCCAGCCTCGAAGCCAGGGGCGACCAAGAACGTCTGGCTCCTGCCATTAACGACGCACTCGACGGTGGAGTAACCGTCAACGAAATCAAGGAGGCTTTCTCCCAACTCTATGCCTACACCGGTTTCCCACGCTCGCTCAACGCCCTAAATACCCTGTCAAAGGTACTCGACGCACGCAAGGCGGAGGGTAAGGTAGACAATGAGGGCAAGGCGTGGCAGCGACCCGCAATATGGGACGATGCCCAACTGGCTCTCAAGACGGGTACGGAGGTGCAGACCCGGTTGAGCGGCAAGCCGTTCAACTATGACTTTTGTCCTCAGGACGATTACTATCTGAAATCACACCTCTTCGGTGACATCTTCGCTTCAGACCAACTGTCGGCAAGCGACCGCGAGATTGTCACCGTTGCCGCCTTGGCCTCCCTCAAGGGCGTGGCTCCGCAGCTGGCATCCCACCAAAAGGGTGCCGTACGCATGGGCAACACCGAGGAGCAGATAGACGAACTGATGGAATACCTGAGCCGCAACGGACTATCGCAGTGCGACAATGCCGCCGATGCCAACGCCGGGGCATGGGTCAAGGGAAATCCGAACACGGCATACGCCAACTACTTCACGGGGAACAGCCACTTGGCATCCCTCTCTCCCAAGAACCTCGGAGAGGGTGAGAAGAGCGCCCTCCCGATGTCGAACGTCACCTTTGAACCCGGATGCCGCAACAACTGGCACATCCATCACGGTGCCCGTCAGATACTTATCTGCGTGTCGGGCAAGGGGTGGTACCAGGAGTGGGGCAAGCCAGCCGTCGCCCTCCATCCCGGTGACGTTATCGACATTCCGGAGGGAGTGAAGCATTGGCATGGCGCACAAAGGGAGAGCTGGTTTCAGCATATTGCTACCCACGTGGCTGTGGAGAACTCCCAACCCGGTTCGGAACCCAACGAGTGGCTGGAACCGGTGTCGGACGAGGTGTATGACAAGTTGAAAGAATAATCGAGACCTGCTGCGTGCTTGAATATGCCAATCAATCGGCAGGCAAGCTGACGGAGTTCTTCGGGAAGAATCTCCATGTGATAAGCAATGAAGCACCCTTGGCGGCGCTTACACAGGAAGGGCTGATTAAACGGAAAAGTCCACCGGAACGGATGTTTCACGGTGGACTTTGAAGTATATCTCTCTCAATCGTTTCGTCAATAGTCGAACTTGAACCGCTTCAGGAAAGCCACTGTTTTGTGAATCTCCTTGTACATCACGATGTCCTCCTTGATGAAAGGCACTTCGTTGCGGTACTCCTTGATGAACTGTTCGATGTAGGGCGAAGATTTCAGCGGACGGCGGAAGTCGAGACCCTGTGCGCCGTTCATCAGCTCGATGGCGAGTATCAGCTCCAGGTTATCCATTACCTTATAGAGCTTGGTGGCGGCGTTGGCACCCATACTCACGTGGTCTTCCTGTCCGTTGCTCGATACGATGGAGTCGCTGCTGGCCGCGTAACAGTACATCTTGTTCTGGCTGACCATGGAGGCTGCGGCGTACTGCGGAATCATGAATCCCGAGTTGAGTCCCGGCTCAGCCACCAGGAACTCGGGCAGGTTGCGCAGTCCCATGATGAGCTGGGC
The DNA here is from genome assembly GCA_963652075.1 of Acutalibacteraceae bacterium. Taxonomy (GTDB): domain Bacteria; phylum Bacteroidota; class Bacteroidia; order Bacteroidales; family Bacteroidaceae; genus Phocaeicola_A. The sequence goes on along the minus strand of CAVJRQ010000079.1, from coordinate 10,197 downwards.
TACACGACGCTCGGAGATGTTGCCCAGTTCCGCCATGGCGATGGCCAAGTAGTCGTATACCAACGCCAGGGGTTGCCCGTGGAAGTTACCTCCGGAGATAATCAAATCCTCATCGGGGAAGATGGTGGGATTGTCCGTCACGGAGTTGATTTCGGTCAGCAACACCGACGAGGTGTGACGGATGGCATCCTTGGTGGCTCCGTGTACCTGGGGGATGCAGCGGAACGAGTAGGGGTCTTGCACATGCTTCTTCGGCTGCTTTATCAGCTCACTGCCATCCAACAGTTTGCGGAATGCCTCGCCTGTCTCTATCTGCCCTTTGTGTGGACGCATCCGTTGAATGCAGTCCATGAACGGGTCGATGCGCCCGTCGAAAGCCTCCAGTGAAACGGCGGCAATCAGGTCCGCCATCTTCGAGAGACGGAACGCCTTCAGGATGGCGAACACGCCATTGGCACTCATGAACTGTGTGCCGTTGAGCAGGGCCAATCCCTCTTTGCTCTTCAGCTTCACGGGCTCCCAGCCAAACTCGTCGAGCACGCTGATGGCCTCGCACCGTTTACCTTTATAATATACGTCGCCCACGCCAATCAACGGCAGGAAGAGGTTGGCAAGGGGAGCCAAGTCGCCCGATGCTCCCAACGAACCGCGGTCGTAGACGATAGGCATCACGTCGTTGTTGAAAAAGTCGATGATGCGCTGCACGGTAATCAACTGCACGCCGCTGTGACCCAACGAGAGGGCGTGCGCCTTGAGCAGAAACATCAGCTTCACGATGACGTGAGGCATCTCTTGTCCTACGCTGCAGGCGTGGCTCTTCACCAGGTTCTCCTGCAACTTGCTCAGTTCGTCCGGCGAGATGTTGTGGTTACACAATGAGCCGAACCCGGTGGTGATGCCATACAGCGGTTCGGTGGATGTCTCTATTTTATGGTCCAGGTAGTCGCGGCACTTCTGGATGCGCTCCTTGGCGCTGGGCGATAGCTCCAGCTTGAGGTTCTCGTTGATGATGCGTTGGATATCCTCAAAGGTGAGGTCGCCGTTCCCTATTTGAAAGATGTTTTTGCTCATGAGTTCAAAGTCTTTTTTAAATGGTTCATTACTGTTTGTTCAGTCTTCAGGACTTGCCGTTCCAGTTCCTTGGCCTCCGCCTCCATGCGTGCCACATAGGCTTCGTCGGTGATGGAGGTCAGATTGATGCGTACGTTCATCAGCGCGCCCAGCACGGCCGTGCGTGCGCACATCGCCGCTACGCAAGCGTCCGTCACGGCATTCTGGTTGCCCTTTTCCGCCACGGTCACCAGTTGACCGAGCGATGCGCACACCTTGCGGGCTACTCCCATGGGTACCTCTGCCGCATGTTTGGTCTCCTGTTGGATGGTTGCTGTGCGCAACGCCTTTTCTTCGTCGCTCTCCTTGGGCATCTTGAATGCGGCGAATACCCGGTTATAGGCATCCGCGTCATTGTCGATGTCTGCCACCAGTTCGCCAAGCACCTGCTCAAAGTGCGCGGCTAACGCTTTCATCTCCTCCTCACGGTCGGCATACTTCTTGCGTCCGATGGTCAGTCCAGCCACCATCTGTGCAAGGGCAGCCGCCAAGGCACCGTTCAATGCCGATATGCTACCGCCGCCGGGCACGGGGTCGTTGCCCGCTGTGCGTGCCAGAAAATCCTTGATTGTCAGTTCTGCTAACATATTGTTTCGTTTTTTCTTGTTGTTTTCAGTAAAAGAGGTTTCTCCCGTCAGTGCACCACCACACCGCCTTTGATGGTGTGTCGCACCGAATTCATGCCCGTGTAGTAGGGCAACACGTAGTAGGTGTCAGAGTCCAGCAACACGAGGTCGCCCTGTTTGCCCACTTCGATGCTGCCGATGCGGTCCGCCCGGTTGATGGCTGCCGCCCCGTTGAGGGTGAGTGCCGTGATGGCCTCTTCCACGCTCAGGTGCATGTAGATGCACGCCAGTGCGAAGGTCAGCGGTATCGACCCGGAGCAACAACTGCCGGGGTTGAGGTCGGTGGCGAGTGCCACGGCACATCCGTTGTCTATCATCTCTCGTCCGCGGGCGTAAGGCTCACGCAAGGTGAACGCCGTCAAGGGGAGTAGGGTAGCGACTACGTTGTTCTCCGCCATGGCGCGGATGCCCGTGTCCGAAGCGTGCAGCAAGTGGTCGGCGGAGAGGGCGTGTAACTCGGCGGCCAGCTCAGACCCTCCGAACGTTACGATTTCGTCGGCATGAATCTTGATGCCATACCCCATCGCTTGGGCGCTGCTCAGCAAACGCCGGCTCTGTTCCACGCTGAAGACTCCCTTTTCGCAGAACACGTCGCAGTTCTCTGCCAGCCGGTTCTCCTTGATGTAGGGCAACATCTCGTCAATCAGGAAGTCGATGTACCCTTCGGCATTGCCGGCATACTCGGGAGGCAGGGCGTGCGCGCCCAAGAAGGTGGTGGCGATGTCCACCTTTCGCTGAGGCTCCGCGTTAATCGCCTGCATCACCCGTAGCTGCTTCAGTTCCGTGTCTCGGTCCAACCCGTATCCGCTCTTGCCCTCCACGGTGGTCACTCCCATAGCACTCATCGTGTCGATGTAGCGTTCCGCCTTCTGCTTCAGGTCGTCAAACGAACTCTCGCGCGTGGCTTTCATCGTGTTCACGATGCCTCCGCCACGTTCCATGATGCTCATGTAGCTGTCGCCACGCATGCGCCACATGAACTCTTCGGGACGATAACCGCCGAACACCAAATGGGTGTGTGAGTCCACGAAACCCGGCAGCAACACCTGGCCGTGAGCGTCCATCACCCTGTACCCGTCGGGCTGCGTAGCACGGTTCGGCCCCACATAGGTGATGCGTCCACCCGTCACCTCCACCGTGCCGCAGGGAATGCGGAGCAACTCTCCCATCTCCTTTCCTTTGCGGGCGTAGCAGCCTGTGGGCGTGACAATCAGTGCGTTGACTATCAGTAAGTTGTTGTCCATAGTCAACCTGCGTTATTCCATGATGCGTGACTCCAATACCTGCTGCATCGAGAAGTTTTCCAGTCCAAGATAGTAAGAGGCGGTGTCAATCAATGCCTCCATCGGCACCAGTCCGATGATTTCGCTGCCAATCACGTTGACACCGTAACGGCGCGCCTCGAAACGAACCATCTCCATAGCGCGGTAGAGCGCCGTTTTGGTGTAGTCCGTCATGTTGATGGAGACCTGTGTGATACCCCTGTCCTTCAGTTCCACGCCCATGGCCTTGCAATAGCGCAAGCCGCCACCGATGAAACGTATCTTCTTGGCAATGTCGTGCGCCAAGTCCTTGTTGGGCGTGTCCAAGTTGATGTTGAAGGCCACCAGAGGCATGCGTGCGCCGATAGCCACCGTGCCGGCGGTCGGATGCCGCTCTGCCGGACCGAAGTCGGGATGCCATTCGGGCTCGTGAATCTTCTCCGCCATGCCCTCGAACTCACCTTTGCGGATGGCGGCAAGGTTCTCGCGGTGCGGTGCCGAGGCCGATTTCTCATAGAGGAACACCGGCAGGTTGTAGCGTTCAGCGGCTTCCTGACCCACCTCTTTCGAGAGGGCTATCGCCTCGTCCATTGTACAGTTGCGTATGGGGATGAAAGGCACAACGTCCACCGCTCCCATGCGGGGATGTTCACCTTTGTGATGATTCAGGTCTATCAGCTCCACTGCCACGCCCATTGCTTCGAGTACGGCGGCTTTCAGTGCCTGCGGTTCGCCCACTACGGTCACTACCAGTCGGTTGTGGTCGTGGTCGTTGCTATAGTCCAGCAACTTCACTCCCTCTTTGGCGCGGAAGGGTGCCACTATCTTGTCGATTTTCTCCAAGTCGCGTCCCTCGCTGAAGTTGGGGACACATTCCATAATTTTTGTCCAGTTCATAGGTTACGGATTGTTTTATACGTTAAGGTTGGGTAAAGTTCCGCACGCCCTTGCCGGAGCGTGCGGAATCCCGGGGTTTCTTATTGCTTGATGCCTTTGTCGGCCAGCGTCTTCTCAATCAACGCTTCATCGGCGAGATGGGGCATTGTGATGTGGTAGCCGTCGGCGTGTGTCTCGTTGAACTCTGCCGAGGTCTCCATGGCGTGCGGGTTGCGTGCCCATGAGCGGCGTGCCACGCCACCCATCACGTCCCACAGCATGGCCGATCGCAGGATGTTGTCCACCCGCTCGCTGCCGTCGCACACCATGCCGAAGCCTCCGTTGATGGCTTTGCCGATGCCCACGCCGCCTCCGTTGTGCAGAGCCACTAAGCTCATGCCGCGTGCGCAGTTGCCGGCGAAACATTGCACGGCCATGTCGGCCATCACGTTGCTGCCGTCCTTGATGTTGGATGTCTCCCGGAACGGGGAGTCCGTGCCGCTCACATCGTGGTGGTCGCGTCCCAACATAATCGGGCCGACCTCACCGTTGCGTACCATCTCGTTGAACTTCAACGCGATGTTCATGCGTCCCAATGCGTCTTGGTAGAGGATGCGTGCCTGCGTGCCTACCACCAGATTGTTCTTCTCGGCATCCCGTATCCATATCCAGTTGTCCAAGTCTTGTCCGCGACGGTTGGGGTCGATGCAGGCCATAGCGGCATGGTCGGTCTTTATCAAGTCTTCGTGCTTGCCGCTCAGGCAAACCCAACGGAACGGGCCATAGCCGTAGTCGAACAACTGCGGCCCCATGATGTCTTCCACATACGAAGGCCAGATGAACCCGTCCTTCTCGTCGATGCCGTTGCGCGAAATCTCTTTCACGCCGGCATCATAGATGGCTTTCATGAACGAGTTGCCGTAGTCGAAGAAATAGGTGCCGTCCGCTACCAACCGCTTGATGAGCTCGAAATGTCTTCTTAGCGTAGCGTCCACCAACCGGCAGAACTCCTTGCGGTCTTCCTTCAGCAGACGGGTACGCTCTTCGAACGTGATGCCCGCAGGACAGTAACCTCCCTCGTACACGGCGTGGCAAGAGGTCTGGTCGCTCAGCAGCTCGATGTGTATATGTTGGTCGATGGCATATTGCAGCAAATCCACGATGTTGCCGTGATAGGCGATGGAACGAGGCTCTTTCCGCTCCATGCTCTCGTGTGCCAGGCGAAACGCCTCCTTCAGGTCGTCGGTCACAAACTGTACCCAACCTTGACGGTGACGCGTCTCGATGCGCGAAGCGTCCACCTCGGCGATGATGGCAGTGGCACCCGCTATCTCCGATGCCTTCGGTTGTGCGCCGCTCATGCCTCCCAAGCCGGATGAAACGAACAGGTGTCCACGTAAATCCTTGTCCTGCGGAATGCCCAACTTCAGCCGTCCGGCATTCAGGATGGTGTTGAACGTACCGTGTACGATACCTTGCGGGCCGATGTACATCCACCCTCCGGCGGTCATCTGCCCGTAGTTGGCAACGCCCATCTGTGCCGCCACCTCCCAGTCTTTCAGGTTGTCGAAGAGACCCACCATCATCGAGTTGGTGATGATGACGCGCGGCGCTTCGGGTTTCGACTTGAAGAGCCCGAGCGGATGTCCCGACTCCACCACCAACGTCTGCTGGTCGGTCAGCTCCTCCAAGTATTGTTTGATGAGGCGGTACTGCATCCAGTTTTGGCACACCTGCCCCGTCTCGCCATAGGTCACCAGTTCGTACGGATAGAGGGCGATGTCAAAGCAGAGGTTGTTGTCAATCATCACCTGGAAAGCCTTGCCCTCGATGCACTTGCCTTTGTATTGGTCTATCGGCTTGGCTTTCAGGTCTCCCTGTGGGCGGAAGCGGTAGCCGTAGATTTTTCCTCGTGTCAGCAACTCGTCCATGAACTCGGGAGCCAGTTGCTCGTGTAGTGATTCCGGAATGTAACGCAACGCGTTCTTCAGTGCGGTAGCCGTCTGTGCCGGTGTCAGCATGTAGCCTCTGTCCGGAGCACGTCGTATACCCTCCACGAAGGTGGGATACTCCGGCAATTCGTTTGAAAGAGTAAATGTCATAACGTTAGATATTTAGCTTAGGTCAAACCATTAGGTTCGTCGGCAAAGTTAATGAAACGTTTTGACTCCCATAGTATACTGACAGATGTTTATGGACATATTTATGCCCGGGGTCATCATTGGAAATAGAATCGTGCCGTAGGCTACGGAATGAGCAGCGAACTGTCGCCGTAACTGAGAAACCGAAAGTCGTGTCCCAGCGCATAGCGGTATATGCTCTTCCAGTCTCCCTTCACGAAAGCCGACACGAGTAGCAACAGGGTGCTCTGCGGTTGGTGGAAGTTGGTGACCATCGCCTTCACGATGTGATAGTCGTAGCCCGGTGCGATGATGATTTGCGTACTGGTGTCCAGTGTCTCCAGCTCATGGCGTTGCAGGTAGAGCCGAATCTGCTCCAGCGCCTCCACGGTGCTCATCTTCGTGTCGCTCTCGTACGGAGTCCATTGGCTTACGTGCAGCTCCTCTTCCGTAGCGTCGGGGTGTTTGGTCAAGGTCACTCCTATGTAGTAGAGGCTCTCCAGCGTGCGCACCGAGGTGGTGCCCACGGCAATGGCTTCCCCCTGGTGGGCTATCAGCTTCTCGATGGTTTGCCGGTGAACGGAGATGAACTCCGTGTGCATCTCGTGTCCGGCAATCTCCTCGCTCTTCACCGGCTTGAAGGTGCCGGCTCCCACGTGCAGTGTCAGCTCCTCCATGTCCACGCCTTTCTTGCGCAGGCTATCCAGCACGCGCTCCGTGAAGTGTAGTCCGGCCGTAGGCGCTGCCACCGACCCTTTTATTTTCGAGTAGATGGTCTGGTAGGTCTCCTTGTCGCTCTCTTCTGTCTTGCGGTTCAGGTAGGGAGGGATAGGCAGTTCCCCGGCATGTTCCAGTATGTCGGCAAAGGTGAATTTGTCGTTGTCCCAACTGAAGTCCACCCAATGGCTTGTGCCGTGACAGGCTCCCCGTGTGGCGTTCAGCGTCACCTCCTCGCCGTCTATCACGAAGCGTTTGTGCAGCGTGCCCTCTTTCCACTTCTTCAGATTCCCGATTAGGCAGAGCCAGGCGCAGTGACCGGTCTGTTGGAATGACAGGACGTAGTCGTTCGGTTCCACCGGCTCCAGGCAGAACACCTCTATCTGTGCCCCTGTCTCCTTGTGGAACAGGAGGCGCGCCTGAATCACCTTGGTATTGTTGAACACCATCAGTGCGTTGCCGGGCAGGTAGTCCGGTAGGTTGTAGAAGTGGTCTTCGCTGATTTCACCGTGCCGGTAGACCAACAGTTTCGACTGGTCGCGCACGGGGAGAGGGAACTTGGCGATGCGTTCATCGGGCAAGGGGTAGTTATAATCGCGTATTTTGATGTTTCTGGTATCCGTCATTGTGGAGTGGTATTTATCGGGGTGCAAAGATAATGATATTATGCCGAGATGCCGCTTGTCCGGCGAAGGATTGTAATGAAATCAAAAAGGGCACGCCCGTGAGCGTGCCCTTTTGTTTAAGTCTTATCTAAGGAGTGGTGGATTATCCCAAGTGGATAGCCTCGTTAGGACATGCGTCTGCACAAGTACCACACTCCGTACACATCTCCGGGTTGATAGAGTAGATATCACCCTCGCTGATTGCTCCAACCGGACATTCGTCAATACAAGTTCCACATGCGATGCAATCGCTGCTGATTACGTAAGCCATAATTTTCTATTTTTAAGTTGTTAGTACATTTTTCGAGAGCAAAAGTAAGCCTTTTACCTATCCGTTGTACCCCCGAACCCCCAAAATGTTCCCAATTTGTATGATGTCTAAATTAAAGCGGTCGTTTCGGCTCATTCTCTTTGGAACGTCAGAACCGTCTTGCTCACGTAGGTTCCCTGTTTGCCAATATGTTGCAGGAGAACCTCCTTGCCGTCTGCGTTGCGGTAGGTTTGCGGTTGCTCAAAGAACGTGTGCGTGTGTCCGCCCAGCACGATGTCTATGTTGCGTGTGGCGGGGATAAGCGCCTCGTCGCCCATCGTTCCTTGCCAACCTAAGTGCGACAGGCAGATGACCACGTCGCACCGCTCTTGCTCTTTCAGCAGAGCCGCCACTTCGTTGGCGCACCGCACGGGGTCTTCGTAGACAACGCCTTCGCACCAATCCTTGAAAATGAGACCGTCCGGGTTGGGTGACAAGCCGAAGATGCCTATCTTCAGTCCGGCACGTTGGATGATGGCGTAGGGCTTCACTAACCCTTCCAGTGCCGTCCCCTCTACACGGTAGTTGGCGCAGACGACGGGGAATTTCGCTTTACGGCAGAGCCGTGCCAGGTTCTCTACTCCCTTGTCGAACTCATGGTTTCCTATCGTGCAGGCATCGTAACCCATCAGGTTCATCAGCTCCACCTCCACGTCCCCCTTGAAGAGCGTATAGTAGAGCGACCCTTGCGAGAAGTCGCCGCTGTCCAACAACAACATGTCTGGATACTGCTGGCGCATCCGTTCGACGTAAGTCGCCCTTCGGACAGCGCCGCCCTTTCCGGCCTGCAGCTTGTCGGCATAGTCGGTGCTGAATGGTTCTATCTGGCTATGTGTGTCGCTGGTGTGAAACAGGTGGAGCGTCACCTCGCCCTGTGCCAACAGGGAAGTGGCTGCCATTGCCAGCATCGCTCCCAGCATGAATCCCCGCTTCAGGGTATATAATATATAGGTGTATGTTTTCATCTTCATTTGTTCTTGTCTCTGCTTGTCGTTACGGTTCCCGGTTGCTCCTACTCTGTAAGGATGATGAACCGTCCGTCCTTTTCTCCGTGTATGGCCTCGCCCCGTTGGGTGAGCGACTTCACGTGGTCAATCACCAACGACCGCAGGTCCGTCCCCATCTCGTAGCGGTCGACAGCCTCTTTCATCGTGACCAATCCGCCATTGCCTTCGGCCACATAGTCGGTGGTGGCTACCCGGTAATTGGCATCCTCGTCAATCTCTTTATCGCCAACCGTAGCTGTCAGCAATGTCTTGTCCGCCGCTGCCGTGATGCGTGCGCCACTCACGGCCTCACCGCCTGCCGTAGCCATCTCACGGAAGAGCTGTTTCAGCTGTTTCCCCGTCAGTGTCACCACAAAACAGGCATTGTCGAAGGGCAATAGCTGATAGAAGTTTCCATACGTCACCTCCCCTTTGGTTATCGCCTGGCGGATGGCTCCAATATTGAAAACCGCCACATCGGCTTCGTGCCCGGCGTGATGGAGCGAAGCCTCTCGCAGTATGTCCGCAATCCAATTGGAGAGGGCGCTCTCCGGCTTCATCGGCTCCATGGACACGTCCGAAGTTCCGCAAGCCAATGCCATGACACTGTCCACTTTCGTCCGGTAGGTCGCCAGCAACTCCTTAGCCTTTGCGTCGGGTGTCGCGTCCCATCGGTCGTCCATCGCCTCGGGCTCGCCTGCCGCGGAGACAATCTTGTAGTTCGCTATGCTTGCCGTCGTGTCCCTGTGGCAACTTGCGCAGGCACTCGCGCTCACCGTCAGAGCCAACAGTATCGTTCTTGTTCCAATCATGCCGTGTATTGTTGATTCGGGGAAACAAAGTTAGGATAAATACGGGAACAGACCTCGGAATTTGCCGGAAAAACGCTCCGTTGGGAAATAAAAGAGGTTCATCGTTTGCCTGTCTGCCAAAAAATGTGTTCCTTTGCACCGCTTTCCGCGCAATCGCTGCCAGAGGAAGGGTAACTTGGTATGTTGCGTGAGTAACGATAAACAATTTAATGTTATACACAATGGATTTAATTAAAATTGCTGAAGAAGCATTTGCTACGGGTAAAGAGTTCCCGAAATTCAAAGCCGGTGACACAATTACGGTAGCATACCGAATCGTTGAGGGTACTAAGGAGCGTATACAGTTGTATCGTGGTGTAGTTATCCGTATCTCTGGTCATGGAAACAAAAAACGTTTCACTGTCCGCAAGATGTCCGGTACGGTAGGTGTTGAGCGTATCTTCCCTATTGAGTCACCGAACATCGACAGCATCGTAGTGAACAAAATCGGTAAGGTTCGTCGCGCCAAGTTGTACTACTTGCGTGCCCTCACTGGTAAGAAGGCCAGAATCCAGGAAAAAAGAGCTAACTAAGATTATCACTTTTGTCCTACATAATGAAGGCGGGTCGCTGAGCGGCTCGCCTTCATTATGTTTAGTGGGGTTTGCACTGTAGGATGAACGTAAGTACTTACCCAAGCCAACGTAAGTACTTACGTGAGCCATCGTAAGTAC
>CAVJRQ010000078.1:0-44314 GCA_963652075.1 Acutalibacteraceae bacterium | reverse complement strand
AGCATCTGCCTTACAAGCAGAGGGTCGGCGGTTCGAATCCGTCAACGCCCACAAGAGTTCCTTTTTTGATTCGGTGAGAATTGGAAAAGGAACTTTCTTTTATTGCCGGATAAGGCTTTTTATGAAACTTTTCTGTTTGGAAAGCGGATTGCTTAAACGAAAAGAACTATTTTTGCACATTCATTAATTGAAACTGGATTATGGGGCTTGATTTACTTACTGCGATATCGCCGATAGATGGTCGTTATAGAGGTAAAACGGAGGCTTTGGCCAACTATTTCTCGGAGTTTGCACTGATACGCTATCGTGTGCGGGTGGAGATAGAATATTTTATAACCTTGTGTGAGTTGCCTTTGCCGCAGCTGAAGGGTTTTGACAAGGCTCTTTTCGATACGTTGCGCAACATCTACCGCAACTTCTCCGAGCCGGATGCCGCACGGGTGAAAGAGATAGAGAGCGTGACCAACCACGATGTGAAAGCCGTGGAATATTTCATCAAAGAACAATTTGACAAGATTGGCGGACTGGAAGAGTACAAGGAATTCATCCATTTCGGCCTTACTTCGCAAGATATCAACAATACATCCGTTCCCTTGTCGGTGAAGGACGCGTTGTATGACGTGTACTTCCCGCAGATGGAAGAGCTGGTGGCGCAGCTGCGCACTTACGCAGAGGAATGGAAAGACGTTCCGATGTTGGCAAAGACGCATGGACAGCCGGCATCGCCTACCCGTCTCGGTAAGGAGATTATGGTGTTCGTCTATCGTCTGGAACGTCAGTTGGCCGTGCTCCGTGACTGTCCCGTCACCGCCAAGTTCGGTGGCGCTACGGGTAACTTCAACGCCCATCACGTGGCTTATCCGCAATATGATTGGAAGGCGTTCGGCAACCGGTTCGTGACCGAGAAGCTGGGCTTGGAGCGTGAGGAGTTTACCACACAAATCTCCAACTACGATAATCTGGGAGCCATATTCGATGCCATGCGTCGTGTGAATACCATCATGATAGACATGAACCGGGACTTCTGGCAGTACATCTCCATGGAGTACTTCAAACAGAAGATTAAGGCCGGTGAGGTGGGCTCCAGCGCTATGCCCCATAAGGTGAACCCGATAGACTTTGAGAACGCCGAAGGCAACTTGGGCGTGGCGAATGCCCTGTTGGAGCATTTGGCCATGAAGCTGCCTGTGTCGCGTTTGCAGCGTGACCTGACCGACTCCACCGTGTTGCGTAACGTAGGTGTGCCTTTCGGCCATGTCGTCATCGCCATACAGAGTTCCCTGAAGGGATTGCGCAAGTTGCTGCTCAACGAGGCGGCTATCAACCGTGATTTGGATAACTGCTGGAGTGTGGTGGCTGAGGCGATACAGACGATTCTGCGCCGTGAAGCCTATCCGCATCCGTACGAGGCGTTGAAGGCACTGACCCGTACCAACCAAGCCATCACGGAGAACTCTATCAAGGAGTTTATCGAGCAACTGAACGTGAGCGAGGATATCAAGAAGGAACTGAGGAGCATTACGCCCCACAACTATACAGGAATGTAAATTCAAAAAAACTCTAAATACGAACGCCCGAGAGGGTAATTGTTTAATTTTTAAAGGTAATGATTATGATTACAGACCATGAGAATTGGCAAGAGAACGCTGATGAGAATCAGAAAGCGAACACAGAGAGTGAAAATGCAAATGAGAACCGTTATGCCCGGGTAGAGGGTCGCGACACCAATACGGGTGACGAGCAGCGTCCTCACCGTTCCGCATACACATGGACGGCAGGAGCGTCAAGAGGCGACAGACCTCAGCGTCCCCGTTTCAACCGGACTAATCCGGTCGGCAGCGAGCGGGTGAACTACAACCGCGAAGAACGTCCTTCGTACAACAACCGTGGTGAGTACGGAGATCGAACAGACCGCAGACCTTCGTACAACTCATATAACTCCTACAACAACGGAAACCGTGAGGAGGGAGGCGAACGCCGTCCCTACCGCCAGCCGTATAACCGCGAGGAGGGTGACAACTACAACAGCTACGGCAACAATAACAATTATAATAGGGGCTATAACCGCAACGGAGGCTACCAGAAACGCAATTATAACAACAACGGTTACAATGGCGGATACAATAACGGCGGCTACAACCATAACGGTTACAACAACGGTGGCTACAATAATAACCGTGGCTATAACAACGGCAACGATTATAACCAAGGCGGCAACAGCTACAACAACGGCAACGGCTATGGCAACGGTGGCGGTTACAACAACGGTGGATACAACAATCGGAACTATAACAACAACGGCGAGGAACGTCCGCGCTTCCGCCGACCCAACAATAACTATAACAGCTATAACAACGGTGGCGATGAGCAACGTCCGCGGTTCAACCCGAACTATGGAAACCGTCGTCCCCAGAACCAGCCGGGAGGATTCCGTCCGCGCAGAACGAACGATTATAATCCCAACGCAAAGTATAGCAAGAAGAAACAGATTGAATACAAGGAGGAATTTGTTGACCCCAACGAACCGATCCGCTTGAACAAATACTTGGCGAATGCCGGTGTATGTTCACGTAGAGAGGCCGACGAATACATTACCGCCGGCGTGGTGAAGGTTAACGGCGAGGTGGTGACCGAACTGGGAACAAAGGTGAAGCGCGGCGATGAGGTCGTGTTCCACGAGCAGCCAGTGAGCATCGAGCGTAAGGTCTACATCCTGCTCAACAAGCCGAAGGATTGTGTGACTACGTCCGATGACCCGCAAGAGCGCAAGACCGTGATGGACTATGTGAAGGACGCTTGCAAGGAGCGCATCTACCCCGTAGGCCGTTTGGACAGAAACACCACCGGTGTGCTGTTGCTGACCAACGATGGCGACTTGGCTTCCAAGTTGACCCACCCCAAATTCCTGAAGAAGAAAATCTACCATGTGCGTCTCGACAAGAACCTGACGGAGGCGGATATGGAGCAGATTGCCAAGGGCATCACGTTGGACGACGGGGAGATTCACGCTGACGAAATCAGCTACGCGTCCGAGGACAAGTCCGACATCGGCATCGAAATCCACTCAGGCAAGAACCGTATCGTTCGCCGTATCTTCGAATCATTGGGATACAGGGTGGTGAAACTGGACCGCGTCTTCTTTGCCGGACTGACCAAGAAGGCGCTTCGCCGCGGTCAATGGAGATATTTAACCGAGAAGGAAGTGAACATGCTCCGCATGGGCGCTTTTGAATAATACGATACACTATATACAATTGTTTATGGAAAAGATGTGTAGAACAAAGGCTGTCGACCTCCTGAAACGTACGGATTTCGGAGCGAAGGTAAATGTAAAAGGTTGGGTGCGTACACGCCGTGGAAGCAAACAAGTAAACTTTGTTGCCTTGAACGACGGTTCTACTATAAATAATGTACAGGTGGTGGTGGATGTGGCCAACTTCGACGAAGAGCTGCTGAAACTGATTACCACGGGAGCCTGCCTGAGCGTGAACGGTGTGCTCACCGAGTCTGTAGGGGCAGGGCAGAAGGCGGAAATCCATGCTACGGAGATTGAGATACTCGGTGCATGCGACAACACCTATCCGCTGCAGAAGAAAGGTCACTCCATGGAGTTCCTGCGGGAGATTGCCCACCTGCGTCCCCGTACCAACACCTTCGGCGCTGTCTTCCGCATCCGTCACAACATGGCGATAGCTATCCATAAGTTCTTTCACGAACGCGGATTCTTCTATTTCCATACGCCGTTGATTACCGCATCCGACTGTGAAGGTGCGGGACAGATGTTTCAGGTGACCACGATGAACCTCTACGACTTGAAGAAAGACGAGAAGGGCTCCATTATCTACGATAACGACTTCTTCGGCAAGCAGGCCAGCCTGACCGTCTCCGGACAGCTGGAGGGCGAGCTTGCGGCTACGGCCTTGGGTGCTATCTACACCTTCGGTCCTACGTTCCGCGCCGAGAACTCCAACACGCCGCGCCACTTGGCGGAGTTCTGGATGATTGAGCCGGAGGTTGCCTTCAACGACATTGTGGACAACATGGATTTGGCGGAGGATTTCATCAAGTACTGTGTGCAGTGGGCTTTGGACAACTGCTATGACGACGTGAAGTTCCTCAACGACATGTTCGACAAGGAATTGATAGAGCGTCTTCAGAGCGTGCTCAAAGAGAGCTTCGTCCGCTTGCCCTACACGGAAGGAATCAAGATTCTGGAAGAGGCCGTTGCCAAGGGTCATAAGTTTGAGTTCCCGGTTTATTGGGGAGTTGACCTGGCTTCCGAGCACGAACGCTATTTGGTGGAAGACCACTTCAAGCGTCCGGTGATACTGACCGACTACCCGAAGGAAATCAAGGCGTTCTACATGAAACAGAACGAAGACGGCAAGACCGTGCGCGCCATGGACGTGCTCTTCCCGAAGATTGGCGAAATCATCGGAGGTTCCGAGCGTGAGGCGGACTACGACAAGTTGCTGACCCGCATCAATGAACTCAATATCCCGATGAAGGACATGTGGTGGTACCTCGATACCCGCAAGTTCGGCTCTTGCCCTCACTCCGGCTTCGGCCTGGGCTTCGAGCGCCTGCTGCTCTTCGTTACCGGTATGACCAACATCCGTGACGTGATACCGTTCCCGCGTACGCCGCGCAACGCCGAGTTCTAATGACGGCTCATAAGGACGCATAGTTTTCTTATTTTTTACATAGATCCCGTGTAACGCTCTCCGGTGTTATACGGGATTCTTCCGTCTGAGGAAAAAATAAAAAGATTCATTTGCTTGTTAATCAAAAGGAAAGTTGTACCTTTGCAAGCCGATTATTATCAAAAATGATAAGAGTTTAGTTTTTAGCGTGTTAATAGCCCTGAGTCAGAGGGCGGTTAGGAGCGCTATTAGTAGTAACAATTTAAAAACAATTTAAGAGTGGATACTTTAAGTTACAAGACCATTTCTGTGAACAAAGTGACGGCAACCAAAGAATGGGTGGTCGTTGACGCTACCGATCAGGTGCTTGGTCGCCTGGGCGCGAAGGTAGCCAAACTGTTGAGGGGTAAGTATAAACCCAACTTTACGCCTCATGTGGATTGTGGTGACAACGTCATCATTATTAACGCCGACAAGGTGAAGTTGACCGGCAACAAGTGGAATGACAGAATCTATCTTACCTTCACGGGTTATCCCGGTGGTCAGAGAGAAATCACTCCTGCCCGTTTGATGGCTAAACCTAACGGTGAAGAGAAACTGGTGAAGAGAGTTGTAAAGGGCATGCTTCCCAAGAACCGTTTGGGCGCTAAGTTGCTTGGCAATCTGTATGTATACGCCGGCGGCGAGCACAAACACGAAGCACAGTCTCCCAAAACAATTGATATAAACTTGCTTAAATAATAGAGTATGGAAGTAGTAAATGCATTAGGAAGACGCAAAAGCGCTATCGCTCGCGTGTTCGTCAGCGAAGGTACGGGAAAGATTACCATTAACAAAAGGGACATTGCACAGTACTTTCCATCAACTATTCTGCAGTATGTTGTGAAACAGCCGTTGAACAAGCTGGAAGTGGCTGAGAAGTATGACATCAAAGTGAACCTCTGCGGTGGCGGTTTCACCGGACAGTCTCAGGCTTTGCGCCTGGCTATCGCCCGCGCATTGGTGAAGATTAACCCCGATGACAAGAAGGCGCTTCGCAGCGAAGGATTCATGACGCGTGACTCTCGTGCGGTTGAACGTAAGAAACCGGGACGTCCGAAAGCACGTAGAAGATTCCAGTTCAGTAAACGTTAAGCTTTGTGTTCAGCTGATAGAGCGTTTAGTATCTAAACTGTCGGGATTTCTTCCGTGAACTACCCGATGGTTGGTGAAAACAAAAAAGAATGTAAACGATTAAAAGAATAAAACAATGTCAAGAACAACATTTGATACATTATTGGAGGCAGGCTGCCACTTCGGTCACTTGAAGAGAAAATGGAATCCGGCTATGGCTCCTTATATATTCATGGAACGCAATGGTATCCACATCATTGACCTCCATAAAACAGTGGCTAAGATTGACGAAGCCGCTGACGCGCTGAAGCAAATCGCTAAATCAGGAAAGAAAATCCTGTTTGTCGCTACTAAGAAACAAGCTAAACAAGTGGTAGCCGAAAAGGCTGCCGCCGTAAATATGCCGTACGTAATCGAGCGTTGGCCGGGTGGTATGTTGACGAACTTCCCGACTATCCGTAAGGCTGTCAAGAAAATGGCTACCATCGATAAACTGACTCAAGATGGTACCTATTCTAACTTATCCAAGAGAGAAATCCTGCAGATTTCACGTCAGCGTGCCAAACTGGACAAGAACCTCGGTTCTATTGCCGACCTGACACGTCTGCCGTCCGCACTCTTCATTGTGGACGTAATGAAAGAGAACATCGCTGTTCGCGAGGCTAACCGCCTGGGTATTCCCGTGTTCGGTATCGTAGATACAAACTCTGATCCTTCGGCTATCGATTTCGTTATTCCTGCCAACGATGACGCGACAAAGTCCGTAGAGGTTATCCTCGACGCTTGCTGCGCTGCCATCGCTGAGGGCATCGAGGAGCGTAAGGCTGAGAAAGTGGACGTAGAGGCTGCCGGTGAGGCTGCTCCCAAGGCCAAGAGAAGAGGCGCTTCCAAGGCAAGACTCGACAAGTCTTCCGAAGAGGCCATCAACGCTTCCAAGGCTGCCGCTTTCATGCAAGAAGACCAAGAGGCTTAATATACAACTGTTGAGAGTTGAGTATTGAAAGTGCGGGGTTAAGAGGAAGTCTCTTCTTAGTTCACATTTCCAACTCTCAACTCTCAACTTTTTTTAATCAGAATCAATAAACTTATAAAATAGAATATTATGGCTGTAAGTATGGCTGATATTACCAAGCTCCGCAAGATGACCGGTGCTGGTATGATGGACTGTAAAAATGCGCTCACAACCGCTAATGGTGACTTTGACCAGGCAATGAAGATTATCCGCGAGAAGGGACAGGCTGTTGCCGCTAAACGTTCTGACCGCGACGCTTCCGAAGGTTGCGTGTTGGCTAAGGCTGCGAATGGCTTCGCTGCCATCATCGCCCTCAAGTGTGAGACAGACTTCGTCGCCAAGAACGAAGATTTCGTTAAGTTGGCTCAATCTATCCTCGACGCTGCCGTTGCCAACAAGTGCAAGAGCCTCGACGAGGTGAAGGCCCTCCCGTTGGGCGACACCACTGTCGCTCAGGCTGTGGTAGACCGTAGCGGCATCACTGGTGAGAAGATGGAGCTCGATGGCTACAACTTCATCGAGGGTGACAACGTGGCTGTTTATGACCACATGAACCGTCACATCCTCTGCACAATGGTTCAGACCAACATGCCGGCTTCCGAGCAGGCTCACGAAGTGGCAATGCAGGTAGCTGCCATGAACCCGGTAGCCTTGGATGAGGCAAGCGTTCCGCAGAGCGTGAAGGACAACGAGCTCAAGATAGCTATCGAGAAGACCAAGGAGGAGCAGGTGAAGAAGGCGGTAGAGGCAGCTTTGAAGAAAGCCGGTTTCAACCTCTATATCGCTGAGAACGAAGAGCACCTCAACGAAGGTATCATGAAGGGTAACATCACGGAGGCTCAGGCTGAGGAGATTCGTCAGTTGAAGGCTAAGGTTGCGGAAGAGAAAGCCGCCAACTTGCCCGAGCAGATGGTACAGAACATCGCTAACGGTCGTATGGCTAAGTTCTACAAAGAGGTATGCCTCTTGAAGCAGGAGTATATCCAGGATGCCAAACTGACTGTCGCCGATTTCTTGAAAGCTACCAACAAGGACTTGACTGTTGTCGCTTTCTGCCGTTTCACATTGCGTGCTGAGTAATCAGTAATGGCGGCTCTAAGCCGTTCTATCCAATAAAACATGCGCCGAGAGGGTTTCCCTTTCGGCGCATTGTCATCTACAACCGTGCCTTGTCGGTCTTCTCGCGACATATAAGGTCGGCGGATATTCCGGGGCAGTCCGAAAACGCAAGTACTTACGTTGCCCGATGAAAGTACTTACGATGGCTCACGTAAGTACTTACGTTGGCTCATGTAAGTACTTACGTTGGAAGGTGCAACCGCTTGCGTTATCCGGGCTGCTCCGGTAAAAGCGGCTCTTACTTGGTGCGGCTGTAACCCTCTTTCCTGAGCAGCTCCGTAACCTTGTCGCGCAGGTCGCCTTGGATAAGAATCTCTCCCTCTTTGGACGAACCGCCTACTCCACACTTGTTCTTGAGCAGACGTTCCAGCTCCCTCAGGTCGTTCTCCGTACCGACAAAGCCCTTGACGATAGTTACCGTCTTGCCGCCACGTCCCTTTTTCTCGATGCTTACCCGCAGGTTCTGCTTCTCCTTGGGTAGTGTATCCGCTTCTGCGGTCTCCTCTGTCTCGTACCGGTAATCGGGGTTGGTGGAGTACACCACGTTCAGTCGCTCTTTCCAGTCATTCTGTTTCATGTCGTTTCTTCTCTTTATTTTACTACCCACAAAAGTAAAACGAATTTCCGCTTCAATGCACTTTCCACGAAACTTTTCTTGGAAATAGTGTGCTTGTTCAATAGATAATGCCTAACTTTGTCGATGAATCGAAAAAGAAGTGAAAGAATGTGGTGCAACCCTGGGTAGTGATTGAGGCACTGCTATCTATGATTGGGGGTGTCCCTTTTCTGTTTCACCGATGCATGAAAAACTTGAGATATATTTTTAACCTTTATAACATCCTATGAAACACTTGATTTTAGAAAGAAGAATGCGTGGGTGTGTGGGTACAATGGCGTTAGGTACATTGCTTTTAGCAAGTTGTACGATTAGCTACGACCCCGAAACTTTCGACCCGGGAGTTTCCAACACTACCCTTCAAAGTCCCGAAGTCACCGTTGCCAGTAATCCCGATGGCAGCAAGAGCGTACTTACGTGGCCTGTTGTGTATGGTGCCAGTGGCATCAAGATTTCCTTGTACAATGTGGACGATGCCAGCAACCCCATCCCTGTGGTCGTGGATACCATCATCGACGGCAGTACGGCCGAGTTGCCTCGCGTGGAGGATACCTACTACAAATTGGTTGTCCAGTCACTTGGTAATGCAAAGTACAACAACAAAGACTCCGAAGCGACGGAAGTCGCCTTCAATTCTTGGGTTCCGAAAATAAACGAAACCCCGATACCGGTAGGTACCGACTTGTATCAATGGTTTACCGACAATGCCGCGTTGGTGGAGTCGCAGACTGCCGAATTCTCCGTGGAGCTTCAGGCAGGTGCAGAGTACACCATGAGTCAAGCGATTACATTGGGTAGCGTACCGTTCGTGCTCTATGCCAACAGCAAGACTGACAATGCTACCATCAAGATGGGTAAGACGGCAGGTATCACTACCGAGGCGGGCATCAAGCTGAAATTCTTGACGTTCGACTGTACGGAGATGACGGATAAGAACACCTCTATCATTGCGTTGAAGAAAGAGCCGACTATCGAGAAGGTGGCCGCCGCGAGCAACCCATCGTGGAACTTGGCGTCTACCCAACCTATCGTGCTCAATCATGTCTACACCAAAGGCTTGAATACTCACCTCATTTGGAGCAACAACGTTTGCTGGACAGTAAATACCATCCTGCTCCGCAACTGCATCATCGGTCTCGACCAAAAGAAGCAGAAAGAGAATGGGGGTAACTCTATTGATATGAGCTACGGTTACGTGTATAACCTGACCGTGGAGAACAGTACGGTCTACAGTACCACCAGCCTCTCGTCGAGCGACAACGGAGCCTTCTTCGTCATCTGCTCCAACCGTCCGCAACAATACTTGAACGGTGCTTTCCCGACTTCGCAGTACAACTATCTAAACACAACTTGGTACAACATCAGCAAGTCCGCGTCCGGCAAGAATGTCGCCATGTTCTCTTATGGACGTCTGAAAGGACAAAGTTGCCATACGACCATTACGAAGAACAATATCTTTTTCGATTGCTCAAGTAACCGTGTTGTCCGTATAGGTATCCTGCAAGGACAGAATGGCGGTATGAAATCCGAGTTCGCCAACAACTGCTATTGGTACGATGGGGCTGATACAGGCGGTAACGATTGGGATAAGGGAGACCGCGTGTCGTTTGATCCGCAGTTGACACAGACCGCAGAAGGATACTTTACGGTTGGTGGATCTGAAGTGAAAGCGGCTCAATGCGGTGATCCGCGCGGATTAGAGTAATAACCAAGTAGAATCATCAAAACAAGAAAATTCAATATGAAGAAAAGATATATCATACTCAGTCTATTTCTGAGTTTCTTGACTGTCGCTGTCACACCGACCTATGCGCAACAAAA
This sequence comes from Acutalibacteraceae bacterium, assembly GCA_963652075.1. GTDB lineage: Bacteria > Bacteroidota > Bacteroidia > Bacteroidales > Bacteroidaceae > Phocaeicola_A. Next base: position 33,990 of record CAVJRQ010000078.1, on the reverse strand, counting down.
GTCGCAGGTGGTATCTGGTATGGTGGTCGATGAAAGCGGCGAACCGGTTATCGGTGCAGCCATCATGGTTGACGGTACCTCCAGCGGTACCATTACCGACGTGAACGGTAAGTTCTCTATCAAACTCCCGGAGAACGGCAAACTGAAAGTGTCCTTCATTGGCTACGTTGCCCAGACAATCTCCAACACCGCCAAGATGAACCGTATCGTATTGCGTGAGGATCAGATGAAACTGGACGAAGTGGTTGTCGTAGGTTACGGTTCGCAGAAGGGACGCAACGTGACGGGATCTATCGAAGTGGTGAACATGAAGGATATCGAAGACCTCTCCGTGACCAGCTTGGGTGATGCCTTGGCAGGTATGATCAACGGTTTGCACGTCAGCACTTCGGGCAACAAGCCCGGCAGTGCCGCCCACTTGACAATCCGTCAGAGTGAGGGACTGGCCAAGAACAATGGACAGGTGAATGCCAAGTTCTCTACGCAGGACGATACACCTCTCTATATTATCGACGACTTCTTCTCGTCCGAGAGCGCATTCAATGCCTTGGATCCGAGTGAGGTGGAGAGCATTTCGGTGCTGAAGGATGCCTCTGCGGCCATCTATGGTGCGCAAGGAGCGTATGGTGTTATCTTGGTGAAGACCAAACGCGGTAAGATTGGCACTCCTAAAGTCTCTTACACCGGACAATTCGGTATCACCGACGCTTTGGTCATGCCGAAGATGATGAGCGCCTATGACTACGGACGCACGTGGAACGGATACAAAGGTACGCCCGACTACAACTCGGACGATGTCAATTTGAACCGTGAGCTCTTCCAGGCCGACGAGTTGGAAGCCATGAAACGTTTGAACTATAACTTGCTTGACAACGAATGGTCGGCTGCCCTCACGCAACGCCACAGTGTCAATATCAATGGCGGTACTGAACGGGCTACCTACTTTGCCGGTGTGTCGTACAACACGCAGGACGGTAATATCGGCCGTTTGGAATATGAACGTTGGAACTACCGTGCAGGTGTCAACGCCAACCTGAGCAAGTTCGTCAAGATGACGGTACAGGTGTCCGGTAACTATGGCAAGACGGAGAAACCCGTCAACCGTTACGGAAGTTCTGACTCCGGTGACTACAACCTGTTGCTGACTCACCTGCGCCACGTGCCGCAGACCATCAACGGACTGCCTGTCGTATACCAGGGTATGGATCAGGACAATGCGGCGAGCGGTGACAACCTCTATAACTTTTATGCTATCCAGAACTCTCCCGATAATGCCAAGAGTGACAACAATGGATTCAGCATCGACGGGTCTGTTGAATTCGATATGGGTTGGTTTAAGCCTTTGCAGGGCTTGAAGTTGAAAGCCTCTTACTCGAAGCACGTCTCCAACAGCAAGAGCAGCAGCACGGGAACAGCCATGAGCGTGTACAGCATGAATAACCGTGCAGGCTCGGGTCATCACCTCTATTCCGGATTGATGGACGATGGTGAGACGATGGTAGACTATTCATTGGACAACTTCACGGAAATGTCACTGGACAACGGCAACCGGTTATCGCGTTCCATGAGCCGTAGCGATAGTTACCAGTTGAACATTACCGCCACTTACGCACGCCAATTTGGCTTGCACAACGTCAGTGCCTTGGCTTCTATCGAGCGTGGTGAAAGCGAATCGGAGGATTTGGAAGGCATCGTTCTCGACCCACTCTCATTCACTGACGGACAGTCCAACTCCGGTACGGGAACACAGACAACCTCTTGGGGACGTTCGGAGTCCGGTCGTCTGTCGTACATCGGCCGTTTGAACTACTCTTACGCTGACAAGTACCTCTTCGAGTTCTTGATTCGTTCGGATGCATCCAACAAATTCGCTCCCGAGAACTATTGGGGCGTATTCCCCTCAGCGTCTGCAGGATGGATTATCTCTGAGGAAAGCTGGTTCGACAAGGAGAAGACCGGCATCGACTTCTTGAAAATCCGTGGTTCATTCGGTTTGTTAGGTCGTGACAACATCAACTCCTACGTATGGATGACTCGTTACAACCGCGACGAAGGCAAGGGTTCTGTGTTCGGAACCTCGTCTTTGAGTCAGAACGCAAGTGCGGGTATGACTATCGAGCAGGGTGGTGCTAACCCCGATGCACACTGGGACAAGACCTACAAGACCAACTTCGGTGTTGATATGCGATTCCTCGACAGCCGCTTGTCGGTTAATTTGGACGCATACTATGACTTCGGTCGCGAAATCTTCGGTTCGCACCAAGGAACCAAGTATTTCCCGATGACTGTAGGTATCAAACCGACACCAGAGAACTTCGTGGAGAAAGATGTATATGGTGTCGAGTTGAACGTGGATTGGCATGATAAAATAGGTAAGGACTTCTCCTATTGGGTGAAGATGAGTACCGGTTACGATGACGACCGCGTGAAGGTAATGGCGGTGAAGGAAGTTCCGGGCTTGACAGACCCGACACCGGGCAAACGTCAGGATACCGGTCTGTGGGGACTCGAATGCATGGGTATGTTCCGCAGCTATCAGGAGATTGACGAATACTTCGCTAAATACAACATCACCTCCTACTTGGGCATGAGCAAGGACGCGGTGAAACCGGGTATGCTTATCTATAAGGATAACGGAGGACAGTGGGATCCCGTGACGAAGCAGTACACCGCACCGGATGGCATTGTTAGCTCGGATGAGTCATACGGTGACTACGTGAAGATTTCTCACCGTTCGGAGAATCCTTATAGCGTGACCTTCAACTTCGGCGCAAAATACAAGAACTTCAGTCTGCAGGCTCAGCTGGGTGGTAGCTGGGGTTCCAAGGTAATGGCAGGAACCAACATCCGTAAGTGTGCGGGCAACTTGGAGTATACCAACATTCCTAACTTCTGGAAAGACATGTATGTCTACGAAGATGTGCTCGATGCCAATGGTGCTGTGGTAGCGGCCGCCAACCGTGACGCAGCTTATCCTAACCTGAAATATGACGGTGTGAACAACTTGCAGTCTACCTTCTGGGCATTGGACGGAACAATCGTTTCGTTGCGCAACGTCACATTGGCTTACAACGTGCCGCAAACTCTGTCGAAGAAAGTGGGTGTCTCCAACTGCAAGATTAACGTGACTTGTCAGAACGCCATCAACTTCGTAAGTCCGCATATCGAGGACGCGTGGAGCAGCTGGGGCGGTAACTACGGTTATTACCCGAACCTCCGCAAGATTACTGTGGGTGTAAATGTTTCATTCTAAAAAACTAAGAACGATGAAAAAGGAACTAAATAAATGGGGGTGTCTCACCCTGACTGCCGCAGCTGTATTGTGCAACACCGGATGTAGCGATGAGTTCTTGCAGGAAAAGAAACTCTACGGTAAATACAGCGAGGCAACGGTATATGCCAACTACGTAACCGCAACGAACCGTATTGACAATATCTACTATAAACTCTATCCCGGACAGAAAGAGGGCGATGGCAAGTACAGTTCGCTCGTTAGCACCGGAACGGAAGATGCATGGGCCAAGACGACGGAAGAGTACGGCGGACTTTCTGACTGGGAGAACAGCCAAAAAATTCAGACTTACTCCAACGTGGAGGATCATTTCTACGTAGAAAACAAGGAAATCAGTCCTTACGGACACGTCCGTGAAATCAACGAAGTGATAGAGAACGTGCAGAAATACGGTAAGGACAAGTTGACCGAAGACCAGTACAACGCAATCCTGGGTCAGGCTTACTTCATGCGTGCATGGCGCTACTGGCTCATGGTCAGATGGGTTGGTGGTGTGCCCATCATCAAGACTGTGCAGAATGCGCTTGTCGGGAACGGCGAAGGACTTGACCTTGTAGTTCCCCGCTCTTCCACAAAGGAGTGTATCGACTTTATCTGTTCCGACCTGGACGAAGCGGCCAAACTGCTTCCTTCCCGTTGGGAACGCGAAGAGTCTGACTGGGGTCGCGTAACCGCCGGAACGGCTTTGGCTCTGAAAGGTAGAATTCTGTTGCACTGGGCCAGTCCGTTGTGGAACCGTAAGAACGATATAACCCGTTGGGAGGCCGCTTACGAAGCCAACAAGGCCGCTATCGAGAAGTTGGCTGAAGGCGGTTATGGCTTGGCTTACGAGAACAATGCCGGTTCGCAGAAACAGAGCGCACAAAACTGGGCGAAGATGTTCCTCAATGCCAAAGGCTCTGATGGTAGTGTCAACGAAGCTGTCTTCGTTACGCTCTACAATAACGTACAGAAAATCAACAACTGGAGTAAGTGGAACAGCTGGGAACAGGATATCCGTCCGAAGAATACCTATGGAGGTGGCGGTAAACACCCGACATCGGAGATGGTAGACCTCTTCCCGATGGCGGACGGCAAGAAGAACGGCGAATCGGAATATACCTACGACCAACTCTGCTTCTTCATGAACCGTGACCCACGTTTCTATCGCACATTCGCGTTCCCCGGTGTAAGATGGTTCTACGATGGAGCCACAAAGGATAACCTCACGGAGACCAAGAACGACGTTGTCTTTGCCGGTGGCGCTACCATGCGCGACAACTATCCGTACAACGGCGATGCCTATGTATTGTGGAGCTACACCTACTACAATAAACCCGAGGACATGCTCAGTAACTCCGCGGCCGGTTACGGTGCGGATGCACTGGGTAGCATGAGCGGACGCTCTTCGGTATACATCCGCAAACGTTCGGATGACAAGCAAATCAATGGCTCTCCTTTCTATGTGTATAACACAGCCAGTGATAAGGAAAGTACCGACGGAAAAGGATTCTCCCGTTGCGGTCTGCCGTACATGGAAATCCGCTATGCCGAGGTGCTGCTCAATTACGCTGAGGCGGCTGCCGCTATTGGTGGTCACGACGACGAGGCCTTCGAAATCTTGAAGCGTATCCGTTCGCGTGTTTATGACTCCAAGTATGCCGAAACAAACTATGGTTTGACGGCTGGCCTGTCGGGTGGCGCACTGATTTCGGAGATCCTCTTCGAACGACAAATAGAACTTGCTTATGAAGGCAAACGCTTTGAGGATATGCGTCGTTGGATGTTGTTTGACGGTGGCGCTAACCAGGTTGCCCTTGGAACTAACTTCGAGGTGACTGGTTGGGGCGGTAACACTTGCTCTTATTTAGGCTTGACACCGACCAACGGTCGTGCAAAATACCACTACATCGAAATCTACGCGAAGGAACTGGCCGCTGCTGAGGACTTCAAGAGCGACCCCATTCAGAGCGTTATCAACCGTAACAGTGTGTATGCGGGAATGAATCTGTTGGAACGCGAGAAGACAAATAATCAGGGTCAAGACCAGCTTGTGACGTTCTACAACACCTACTTTGAACGTAAGGATCGTGCCGCAGAGGGTACAGATGATACCCAGACGGTATATTGGTCGCCTTACTTCTACATCTTTGGTCTGTGCAATAGCGCGATGGTCAACAATCCGACGCTCTATCAGAATATCGGTTGGTCGGATATCAGCCATGGCGGCGACGGCATCTTTGACCCGTTGGAAGAAGACGCTACCAAGATTCCGGTAGATACCGACACGGGTTACAACAACTAAAGAATGTAAGTCACTTGGAATAATCCAAGAATCCTACTTGGTGAGTTAGATAGATGGGGCTGTCCAGTAAAGGACAGCCCCATCGTTTACCTGCACTTGACATTGTGAAAACCGCGCAGCCCCAAAGAAAATGAGCGGAGAAAGCAGATTATCGGTCAAAGTAGCCCTGTTGGTTCGGAAAAAAGTCGTATTTTTGCGCACAATCAGAGGAATGACTATGAACAACCGTCCGCGCAAAGATACAGACAAAGTGCCGGAGCCTACGCTGAGGAGGCTTCCGTGGTATCTCTCCAATGCCAAGCTGTTGAGGGATAAAGGCGAGCGGTTTGTCTCTTCCACCCAAATCTCCAAGGAAATCAATATCGACGCTTCGCAGATTGCCAAGGACTTGTCCTATGTGAACATTTCCGGTCGCACCCGTGTGGGCTATGACGTGGACGAGCTGATAGCCGTACTGGAGGGATTCCTCGGTTTCACGCGGATGCACAAAGCCTTTCTGTTTGGTGCCGGTAGCTTGGGACAGGCGTTGCTGGGCGATTCCGGTCTGACTCACTTCGGGCTCGAAATCGTGGCGGCTTTCGATGTCAATCCAGACCTGGTGGGGACGGAAATCAATCATATACCTATATTCCATACCGACAGTTTCCCCGAGAAAATGAAAGCCTACAATGTTCATATCGGGGTGCTGACCGTACCTATCAACATTGCGCAGAAGGTGACGGACGACATGGTGGCCTGTGGCATCAAGGCGGTGTGGAACTTCACCCCGTTCCGCATACGTGTGCCCGAACAGATAGTCGTGCAAAACACGTCTCTCTACGCCCACTTGGCGGTAATGTTTAACCGTTTGAACTTTAATCAGATAAAATAATGAAGATTCTTGCTGTTGGCATGAACTATGCTGACCATGTGAAAGAATTGGACGGCGCTTTCGTTCGTCCCGAAGAGCCTGTGATATTCCTCAAACCCGACTCGGCGTTGCTGAGGGACGGAAAGCCTTTCTTCATCCCCGACTTCTCCAACGACGTACAGTACGAGACCGAACTGGTGGTACGCATTTGCCGCTTGGGCAAGGGCATCTCCGAGCGTTTCGCTCATCGCTACTATGACGCGGTGACGCTGGGTATAGACTTTACCGCACGCGATTTGCAGCGGAAGGCCCGCGCCATTGGCAACCCGTGGGACTTGAGCAAAGGGTTCGACGGCTCTGCGGTCATCGGCGACTTCGTTCCGGTGGAGAAGTTGGGAGACATCCAGCAACTCCACTTTCATCTGGATATTGACGGAACTACCGTGCAGCGAGGCTGTACGGCGGACATGCTTTTCCGTGTGGACGAGATTATCGCCTATGTGAGCCGTTTCTATACCTTGAAGATGGGAGACTTGCTTTACACGGGAACCCCCGTAGGCGTTGGCCCTGTGCATATTGACAATCATCTGCAGGGTTATCTCGAAGGAGAGAAACTGTTGGACTTCTATGTTCGCTGATGCGATTGTTTTTTAGACATTAAACAGAAAAGAAAGATGAATATCCGTGTGGGATTTGGATTCGATGTCCACGCCTTGGTAGAGGGTCGGGCATTGTGGTTGGGTGGCATCCGCCTCGAACATGAGAAAGGGCTGTTGGGTCACTCCGATGCCGACGTGTTGATACATGCCATCTGCGATGCGCTGTTGGGAGCCGCCAACATGCGTGATATTGGTTATCACTTCCCTGACAATGACGGCGAGTTCAAGAATATCGACAGCAAGATACTGTTGGCTCGCACGGTGGACTTGATAGCGGAGAAGGGGTATAAGGTGGGCAATGTCGACGCTACGGTCTGTGCCGAACGTCCCAAGTTGAAAGCTCACATCCCTGAGATGCAGCAGGTGTTGGCTCGTGTGATGAACGTGGACGTGGATGCCGTTTCCATCAAGGCTACCACCACGGAAAAGCTCGGCTTCACCGGTCGTGAGGAGGGTATTTCCGCCTACGCTACCGTGTTGATAAGCAAGGACTGAACCGAACCACAGAAGCCATAGGGACTTTATACCACTAAAAGACCGATGGTCAGCAACAGTCCGAAGAGGAAGATGTTTCGGGCTGTTTCGCCCAATACTTTGTTCAGTCCGCGCCCCTCATTGATGCGTACCAAGTGACCATAGCTGATGGCGTGCGGTACCAGGTAGAGCAGTGGCAGGAGGACGGCCATCAAACGTCCGTTGAAGATGAGTGCGGAGCAGAGTAAAACGCCCGCGAAGCCTGTAAGCAGGTAACCCAATCGGCCGGCGTTCGCTCCGAAACGTACCACCAGTGTGCGCTTGCCGCTCAATTTGTCCTGCTCCCGGTCACGGTAGTTGTTGACCATCAGAAGCGTGTCGATGACAAGTCCGCACGCCAAGGCGGTTAGGGTAACCTCCCATGTCCATTTGTGCAGCTGTATATAGTAGGTGAAGCCTACCGGTACGATTCCGAAAAAGAGGATGACCAACAGGTCGCCCCAACCCTGGTAGGAGAGGCTGGTGGTATAGAGAAACGCGAAGACCACGCAAACGATACCCACGAGAACCATTTCCAATCCTCCCCAGTAGATTAGCGGCAGACCGGCGAGACAGGCCAATACGGTGGCTATGGCAATGCCGTGCTTCATGGCGTTTACGGTAATCCACCCTTGTGCGCAGGCTCGTTTGGGACCTAACCGGTCCTCACGGTCACTCCCTTTGACAAAGTCGTAGAAGTCATTGATGAAGTTGGCATCTATCTGCATGACGAAAGCGAACAACAGACAGAGTACGAAAGGAACTGTCTGAAACAGAAAACCGGCATCGGTGTATGCCAACGCCGAGCCGACGAGTACGGGCACTGCGGCAGCGGTGAGGGTCTTCGGCCGTGCGGCCAATATCCATGCTTTCGGTGAATTGACTTTTATATCGTTCATGATTGGTTAATGGTTGTTTTCCGTTATGGGTGAAGCAAGTCCGCCCGATGCTCCCGGAGGTAACGAAACACGGCGGACGGAAGAAAGAAACGAATGTCCTTCCCGGCTTTGAGACTCTCGCGGATAAACGTGGAGCTGATGTCGAGTAGGGGAGCGTTGACGAGTTTGACCGAGTCGGGTAGCGTCGGTGCGTCTATGGGGTAACCCGGACGGGGGTATACCAACAGTGGGTACTGTGAAAGAATACGCTCATACTGATACCAGTCGGTGAAGCGACTCCAGTTGTCACTCCCGATGATGGGGATGAAGCGAACCTCCGGGTAGCGTTCTTTCAAGGCGTTGAGCGTGTTCACCATGTAGGACGGCCGTGGCAGTTGGAACTCGATGTCCGTCACCTTGAAACGGGGATACCCGTCGATAGCCTCCTTTACCAACCGTAGACGCAAGTCGTCGTCCCACAAGTCGGCATGCACTTTCAGCGGATTGTGCGGACTTACCATGAACCACAACTCATCGATGCCGCCATACTCGCACAGGTAGTTGGCCAACGCCAAGTGACCGATGTGTATGGGGCTGAACGACCCTCCCAACAGTCCGACCGTCAGAGTCTTTTCTTCCACCGCCAACATATCCAAAGTTGTGAAATGGAGAGGAAGAGCATCACGAATACGATGATGTAATGTTTCATCATGAGAGCCAGAAGACCAACCGCAAGGGCGGCGATGGTGATGAGGATACTGACAATCACCATCCATTTGGCTGTTTGGTTGACGGGTTTCATGGCATGTGTTATTTTTGAATGAATGTTTCGATGGTATGCAGAGCCTCCGCCTTCGCTTTCTCAAGGTCGTCGTTCACGATGACGACATCGAACTTCGGTGCAAAGGTCAGCTCGTAGGCGGCCTTGTCAATGCGGCCCTTTATCACCTCCGGAGCATCCGTGCCCCGTCCGATGAGCCGTCGTTCCAGCTCCTCAATCGAGGGCGGCTGGATGAAGACGGAGAGTGCCCGGTCGCCGTAATACTTCTTGATGTTGCAGCCTCCCACCACGTCCACGTCGAACACCACGTTCTCTCCGGCCTCCAGTTGCTTCTCCACTTGCGCTTTCAGCGTGCCGTAGAAGCGGTCGGGATAGACCTCCTCGTATTCCAAGAACTCGTTGTTGGCAATGCGTTGACGGAATTCATCGGGAGTGAGGAAGAAATACTCCACTCCGTCCCGCTCCGTTCCGCGGGGCGCACGGCTAGTGGCCGATATGGAAAAGGCCAGATGCAACGGTTGCGTAAGCAAATAGTTGATGATGGTCGATTTACCCGAGCCTGATGGCGCTGAGAAGATGATGAGTTTGCCTGCCATGATGTCTGTCCTTTTTTACATTACGTTCAGAACCTGTTCCTTTATCTGCTCCAGTTCGTCCTTCATCTTTACCACGATGTTCTGCATCTCGGCTTGGTTCGATTTGCTGCCCGTGGTATTTATTTCGCGGCCCATTTCCTGGGCGATGAAGCCGAGCTTCTTCCCTTGTCCGTGTCCGCTACGCATCGTTTCACGGAAATAATTCAAGTGGTTGGTGAGCCGCTGCTTCTCTTCGTTGATGTCCAACTTCTCTATGTAGTAAATCAGTTCCTGCTCCAATCTGTTCTTGTCGTAGTCTACTCCGATGGTCTTTTCCAATGTGTCCACGATGCGGTCGCGTATTTTGCTCACGCGCTCCGTTTCGTACGGCTCTATTGATTTCAGCAGAGCTTCGATGTTGTCTATTTTCTCGGTAAACTTCTTCTCCAACGCTGCTCCCTCTTGTGTGCGGAACGCCATCAGGTTGTCGATGGACTCCTGTACGGCGGCGGCTGTCACGGTCCATTCCTCATCCGTCAGTTCCTGTCCCTCCGGCTTGGCGGTCACGTCGGGCAGACGGAGCAGGGTGTAGAACCAGTCCGCCGGCAAGGGGATGCCCGTAGAGGCGGAAATCTCTTTTATCTGATTGTAGTAGTTTTCCAGAATCGCCGTATTGATGGAGGTAGCCGTCTCAGCCGTGTCCTTCTCTGTCCAGATGCTGAAATCTACCTTGCCGCGCTCCAGTGTCTTGGTTATCAGGTTGCGAATCTCCATTTCTTTCTCCCTGTAAGTCGGGGCGATGCGTGTGGATATGTCGAGAACTTTGCTATTGAGCGACTTTATTTCAACGTTAATCTTCTTCCCGTTGAATTCGGCAGTTGCTTTGCCGTATCCTGTCATTGATAATATCATGCTTAAACTATTTTTCTGCAAAAGTAATGAATTTGTCCCATCCCGTTGCGGTTCGGCTTTGATAAATGAGCGTATATTTGTACGTAAGGACTTAATAAAGCCTAAAAGCCCGGTTTGTGAGAGTTTTCTTCCAGTCGAGGGGCGGAGTTTGAAAGATTTTGTGTAAGTTTGCATCCTTGTAGAATAGTGAATTAAGAGTATGCCGTGTATTTTACATATTGAGACGTCTACGGATGTCTGCTCTGTGGCCGTGAGCCAAGACGGCCAGTGCATCTTTTCGAAGGAGGACCGCAAGGGACCTTCGCATGCCGTGACTTTGGGTGTCTTTGTGCAGGAGGCTCTTTCGTTTGCCGACTCTCACGCCATTCCGGTGGATGCCGTTGCCGTGAGTTGCGGTCCGGGTTCCTACACCGGATTGCGTATCGGGGTATCCACGGCGAAGGGTGTTTGCTACGGACGTGACCTGCCCTTGATAGCCGTACCTACGCTTCGGCTGCTGTGCGTGCCCGTTTTGCTGCAACAGGAGTTGCCGGACGACGCTTTGCTCTGCCCGATGCTGGACGCTCGCCGTATGGAGGTGTATGCCGCGGTGTATGACCGTGCCCTCAATCCCTTGCGCGACACGGCGGCCGACATCGTGGACGAACACTCCTACGAAGAGTTCCTCGACCGGCATCCGGTCTATTTCTTCGGCAACGGAGCAGCCAAGTGCAAGAGCCGGTTGACGCACCCCAACGCGCACTTCATCGATGAGGTGGTGCCCTTGGCGCAATGGATGTTCCCCTTGGCGGACAAAGACTTTAATAACCGGAACTTTCAGGACGTGGCGTACTTTGAGCCTTTCTATCTGAAGGAGTTCGTGGCATCCAAGCCCAAGAAGTTGCTGTGAAGCCTATAGACGCAATAGTATTAGAATTAAAATATAAAGAAAAAAGATAAATGGATAAACATTTGGAGTACAATACCCAACGGGAGAAACTGCCTCTGCCTGAGTATGGACGTGGCATACAGAACATGGTGGATTACGCCTTGACCATCGAAGACCGCCGTGAGCGCCAGCGTTGTGCCAACACCATCATCAACATCATGGGAAACATGTTTCCCCACTTGAGAGACGTGCCCGACTTCAACCATAAGTTGTGGGACCACTTGGCCATCATGGCGGATTTCAAACTGGATATCGATTATCCTTACGAGATAAACAGGCAGGACTGCCTGAACGTGAAGCCGGAGCCGATGCATTATCACAACGGACCGATTCGCTATCGCCACTACGGACACTTGATAGAAGAACTCATCAACCAGGCAACGCAGATGCCCGACGGTCCTGAACGCCGCCAGCTGATACGCATGATTGCCACCCACATGAAGAAAGATTTCATCGTGTGGAACAAGGATACGGTGGATGACCAAAAGATATTTGACGACATCGAGGAGTATTCGCACGGCAAGATACATATCTCCGTCAACGAGCTTCAGTTGATGGATAATCCTACCGCTCCTCAGCAACGTAACTTCACTCCGCGTAAACGTCAGTCTAACAACGGACAGAAGCGGAGATACTGATAGTAAAACCATTAACTCCAAAAAACTCGGTAGGCTATGGCATCGTTTGTGATAGAAGGTGGATATAAACTGAAGGGCGACATCCGTCCGCAGGGGGCTAAGAATGAAGCCCTCCAGATACTCTGCGCCGTGCTGTTGACCGAAGAAGAGGTGACAGTGCACAATGTGCCGGACATACTGGATGTGAACAACCTGATTCAGTTGCTGCGCGACATGGGGGTGAAAGTCGCCAAGAACGGTGTCGATTCCTACACGTTCAAAGCCGACAAGGTGGACCTTGCCTACATTGAGAGTGCGGAGTTTCTGAAGACCTGCAACAAGCTGCGCGGCTCTGTCATGCTCATCGGCCCGATGTTGTCACGCTTCGGCAAAGCCATGTTGGCAAAGCCTGGAGGCGACAAGATAGGCCGCCGCCGACTGGATACGCACTTCTATGGCATTCAGAAGTTGGGTGCTGAGCTCCGCTACGACGATACTAAAGAAGCCTTTGTGATTGAGGCAAAGCAGTTGCGCGGTACTTACATGCTGTTGGATGAGGCTTCCGTTACCGGTACTGCCAACATCGTGATGGCGGCCGTGTTGGCGGAGGGCGAGACCACCATCTACAATGCCGCTTGCGAACCCTATCTACAGCAGCTTTGTCATGCACTCAATCGCATGGGGGCAGACATCAGCGGTATCGCATCCAATCGCCTTGTGATCAGAGGTGTGAAAACGCTGAAAGGTTGCGAACATACCATCCTGCCCGACATGATTGAGGTGGGCAGTTTCATCGGTATGGCTGCCATGACCGCCAGTGAGGTGACCATAAAGAACGTGTCGTACGGAAATCTCGGCATCATACCCGAGAGCTTCCGCCGTTTGGGCATACGGATGGAACAGCGAGGCGATGATATCTACATCCCCGAGCAAGAACATTACGAGATAGAGTCCTTCATGGACGGGTCTATCATGACCATTGCCGATGCGCCTTGGCCCGGACTGACACCCGACTTGCTGAGCGTGCTTTTGGTGGTGGCCACGCAGGCCAAGGGCAGTGTGCTCATCCACCAGAAAATGTTCGAGAGCCGTCTCTTCTTTGTAGACAAGCTCATCGACATGGGAGCGCAGATAATCCTGTGTGACCCGCATCGTGCGGTGGTTATCGGTCACGACCGTAGCTTCCGCCTGCGTGGCGGCATCATGACATCGCCCGACATCCGGGCCGGTATTGCCCTGCTGATTGCCGCCCTCAGTGCCGAAGGCGTGAGCAAAATAAATAACATCGAACAGATAGACCGCGGTTATCAGGATATTGAGCGCCGACTGAATGCCTTGGGTGCCCGCATTACACGCGTATGATAAAGAAAGAAGAAGTCTACAGGATAGGCAAGTTGACCAAGCCGCATGGCGTGAAAGGGGAGATAGCCTTCTCTTTCACCGATGACGTGTTCGACCGTGTGGAGTGCGATTACCTGGTCTGTTTGGTAGAAGGCATACTGGTACCCTTTTTCATGGAGGAGTATCGCTTCAAGTCCGATTCCACGGCTCTGGTGAAGTTCGAGGACATCGATACTCTGGAACAGGCGCGCCGCCTCACCAACACGGAAGTTTACTTCCCTTTGAAGTTGGCAGAAGAAGCTACCGACGGCGAACTCTCGTGGAACTATTTCGTGGGTATGCAGGTGACGGACGTAAACAAAGGACCGCTCGGACCCATCGTGGCGGTGGACGATACTACCGTCAACACCCTCTTTGTGGTGGACTGTCAAGGCGAAGAGGTGCTGATACCTGCCCGTGAGGAATTTATCGTGCAGATAGATGCCAAGAAACATCGGATAAAGATGCAACTCCCGGTGGGGTTGCTGGATATAGACCAAGTGGAGGAGATATAACACCTGACGCAACATGGTAAAGAAGAAGAAAGTATCCTACTGGCATAATTTCAAGTTTAAGTATAAACTGACAATTATCAACGAAAGCACTTTGGAGGAGGTGGTGGGCATCCATGTCTCCAAATTCAACGGCTTGTCGGTACTGCTCTCCGTGCTGCTCTTCTTCATGGTAATCTCCGCGCTCATCGTCTGCTTTACCCCCTTGCGCAATTACCTGCCCGGCTACATGAACAGTGACGTGCGCAGGCAGATTGTAGACAACGCCCTGCGGATAGACTCCATGCAAGAGGTTCTTGACTGTCAGAATCTCTACATCATGAACATTCAGGACATTTTCCGCGGTACGGTACGCATTGATTCGGTTCATTCGCTCGATTCCCTCACGGCTCTTCGCTCCGAAGACCTGTTGGATCCTACGGCGCGCGAGATGGATTTCCGCAAGGAATACGAGGAGACAGAGAAATACAACCTGACCAATATCAAGGAAGCGCCCGATGTGGAGATACCTATCTTTTATCGGCCTGCCCGTGGAATGGTTTCCGTGGCGTTCGCCCCTCGTGACGGACACTACGGCGTGGACATCTCCACCGATTCCAACGAGAGCGTGCTGGCCGTGCTGGACGGGACTGTGGTGATGAGTGACAACGTGGCCGGAACGGGCTATGTGATAGAAATACAACATAACAGGAATATGATATCGGTGTACAAACAATGCGGCGCACTGCTCAAACAGGTGGGCGACAAGGTGAAGGCCGGCGAAGTGATAGCCTTGGTGGGTAACACGGACGGACACATAGCCGGACCGCATCTCCACTTTGAACTGTGGCGCAAGGGTGAGGCACTGAATCCTGAAAAATATATAGTCTTTTAAATGAAGAAACAGATAGCTATTTTAGGTTCCACAGGATCCATCGGTACGCAGGCCCTACAGGTCATCGAGGAGCATCCCGATTTGTATGGCGCTTATGTACTGACGGCCAACAACAAGGTGGAGCTGTTGGCGGAACAGGCACGCAAGTTTATGCCTGACTCGGTGGTCATCGTTAACGAAGCGAAATATGAACAGCTGAAAGAGATGTTGGCTGACCTTCCCATCAAGGTCTATGCAGGAGTGGAAGCTCTCTGTCAGATTGTGGAGTCGTCCTCCATTGACATGGTACTGACAGCCATGGTGGGCTATGCGGGACTGCGTCCTACCATCAACGCCATCAAGGCGCACAAAACCATCGCTTTGGCAAACAAAGAGACCTTGGTGGTGGCTGGAGAACTCATCAATAGTTTGGCGAGCCAATACCACGCTCCCATCATACCGGTCGACTCCGAGCACTCGGCCGTGTTCCAGTGCTTGGTGGGTGAGGCAGGAAACCCCGTTGAGAAGGTCATCCTGACGGCTTCGGGAGGCCCTTTCCGTACCTTTACCAGGGAACAGCTTCGGAGTGTGACAAAGGAGCAGGCTCTTCGTCATCCCAACTGGCATATGGGGGCAAAGATAACCATTGACTCCGCCTCCATGATGAACAAGGGCTTTGAGGTGATTGAGGCGAAGTGGCTCTTTGGGGTTCGTCCGGACCAGATAGAAGTGGTAGTCCATCCGCAGTCGGTCATCCACTCCATGGTGCAATTTGAGGACGGGGCGGTGAAGGCTCAGTTGGGCATGCCCGATATGCGCCTGCCTATACAGTACGCCTTCTCTTATCCTGACCGCGTGCACGCTTCTTTCGACCGGATTGATTTCTCCAAATGTACCTCGCTTACCTTTGAGGCACCCGATACGTCACGCTTTCGCAACTTGGCGTTGGCGTACGAAGCATTGCGTGTAGCAGGCAACATGCCCTGTGTCGTGAATGCCGCCAACGAGGTGGTGGTGGATGCCTTCCTCCATGACCGTATAGGATTCTTGCGGATGAGCGATGTCATCGAACAGACCATGCAACGGGTTGCCTACATCAAAGAACCCGTCTACGAAGACTATGTGGCGACGGATGCCGAGGCGCGCCGGATAGCCAAGGAACTCGTGGAAGAATAATAAAGTAATAAGTAAAACAAGTTAATAAGAATACAATGGAAACATTTTTGATTCGTGCCCTTCAACTGATGATGTCGCTCTCTTTGCTGGTAATCATTCATGAAGGAGGACATTTTTTGTTTGCCCGTTTGTTCAAGATTCGTGTGGAGAAATTCTGCCTTTTCTTTGACCCGTGGTTTACCCTGTTCAAGTTCAAACCGAAGAACAGCGACACGGAATATGGTATCGGTTGGCTTCCTCTGGGCGGATATGTGAAGATATCCGGCATGATAGACGAGTCGATGGACACCGAACAGATGAAACAACCGGTGAAAGAGTGGGAGTTTCGTGCCAAACCCGCGTGGCAGCGTTTGCTGGTGATGATTGGTGGCGTGCTCTTCAACTTCCTGTTGGCTCTGTTCATCTACTCCATGATACTCTTCACTTGGGGCGATTCCTACTATCCTTTGCAGGAGATGACCTACGGAATGAAGTTTAACGAGCGCGCTCAGGAGATTGGTTTCCGTGACGGCGACATCCTGTTGCGTGCCGACGACAAGAACCTGGACCGTTTTGGCGTGGATATGTTGCGCAGTATGGTGGATGCCAAAAACGTTACCGTGATGCGTGACGGCGTGGAGACGCAGGTCGCCATCCCCGAGGACTTGAGCCTCTTGACGATAGGCAACGAGAAGCCTGTCTTTGTGGACTTCCTCTATCCGGCTGTCATTGACAGTGTGTTGCCTGATTATCCCGGTGCACGGGTAGGCCTGCAGAAAGGAGACAGCTTGTTGGCCGTCAATGACAGTACCGTCCATTCTTGGAACGAATTCAAACAAATCCTCTCTGACTTGAAGTTCAAGGCGGATGCTGTCCCCGAGAAAGCCGACCAGTGGAGGAACATCACTTTGCAGGTAGCGCGTGAAGGATGTGTGGACACACTCGCCATGACTCTCGACTCCACCTTTGTTGTGGGCATTGTTCCTCCGGCCTTGTCTCAACTCTACAAGGCCAAGAAGATAGATTACGGTTTCTTTGCCTCTTTCCCGGCAGGCGTATCCCATGGGGTGAACATCTTGAAAGGATATGTCAACGATATGAAGTATGTCTTCACCAAAGAGGGGGCTACCAGTCTGGGCGGGTTCGCTACCATCGGCAGTATCTTCCCCACGGAATGGAATTGGCCTCGTTTCTGGGAAATGACTGCGTTCCTTTCCATCATACTCGCCTTCATGAACATTCTGCCTATCCCCGCTTTGGATGGTGGACACGTGTTGTTCCTCCTCTATGAGGTAATCACCCGTCGTAAGCCGAGCGACAAGTTTATGGAACGGGCTCAGGTAGTGGGTATGGTGTTGTTGCTCATTCTCTTGGTTTGGGCAAACTTTAACGACATCCTGAGGTTCGTCTTCTAACCGTACGACATTAGATGCTATAGTCGTACGGGCTGAGGGTCAGTTAACGTACGACATGAGGTGCTATAGCCGTACGGGATGAGGGTGCATGGTTGTACGTCATCAGGACACCCCCTCCGAATGGCTGACGATTTTTCAATAGTTGGTTAACAGCCAGTTAATAGTTGGTTAACGGTTAGTTAATGGCCAGTTAATAGCGTAATCGCCACCCGGCTTTCGGCTGACCCAAAAATATTCGGGCGGTTCTCTCAAGAGAGGGAACCGCCCGAACTATTAAATCTTGTCAGTCCTTACGGACTGCAAGCTTTTTTGATTTCAATCAGAAAGGATGCTATTGGATAACATCCGGTTTTGCTTAGTGTTTCGTGTTAGTCTCGACTACTGCAATTACACTTAAAACTGTGAAAACAGCTACGATAGCTAACAGAATTGATACTTGTGCTGTCATAATTCTAAATCTTTTTACCTTTTAAAACTAATACTATTTAAACTAATCTCATCAATCACTTTCGTGATTCGTTTAACACGCTGCAAATATAGGGCGCTTCTGACACCTGGCAAACAAAATACATGTTGAATAACATAAAACGACCGTTTTCTTGATATAGGTCAATTCTCTCCTATGGGATGTAATCGCTTTGTCATACGTCACCCCGATAAGTGACAAACTGGCACTGACAAACTATCATAACGTCCGCAAACCGTTAAAAATAGCTTCCATCAGTGTCCGTGTGGCGGAAATGTCGTATATTCGTCTCCGATTTCGCCGAGAGGTCCTAAACGTATGAAACATATTAAAACCTTTACTCTCTTGATGTGTCTGCTCTGTGGCACATCCTCCCTTTGGGCACAGAATGATTTGGTATTCCGACACCTGGATGTGAATCAGGGGTTTCCTGACAACTCCATTTTGGGTCTCTTCAATATGCCCGATGGGCGTTTGGGCTTGCGTACCACCGCTTCCATCTCCTTTTATGACGGAGGCGAATGCCAAAACTATGAGTTCTCTCCGCAGTCCGTCTACAATTGGGACTACATAAGCGTGTCCGAGGAGATGGTCGACAGCGAGGGGCGGATATGGATGAAAGCCGTGGGTACACTCACCGTTTTCGACTCCCGTCGGCTGAAATACATCAACAACATCGACTCGCTGTTCCGTACCATGCACGTGGAAGAACCCGTGTCGGACCTCTATCTGGACCGCCGGAAGAACTTCTGGTTCGTCACGAAGAGCCAGACCGTACTCTATTATAATAAGGAGAAAGACAAACTGACGAAAGTGTGTGAAGCCGGCGAACAGGTGCGCAAGAACGGGCCGGTCAGCATTGTCGCCGCTACCGACCGCATTTGTCGTATCGTCTACAAGAATGGCGTGATACGCTGTTGGGACATTCAACAGGAAAAGTTTGTGCAACGCGAAGACTTTTTGGAGCCCGTTATGGCGGGTCGCTACACGGATGCCATCCTCATTCGTCCACAGCAGGACGGTAGTGTCTGGTTGGCGACCAATCAGTATGTAGGCCACTTCGACCCGTCGGACTGCACATGGCGACAGGTACCTGGTTTGCAATTCGTGCCCTTGGACATCTGTTGTTCACTGGATGTGGACACGCTTGGCAATGCCTGGGTGGGCACAACGCGCGGGGGAATCTTCATCATCAACGGAAAGAACTTGTCGAGTAGGCATATCCCGAGCATCCCTTTGCTGGATGGCACTACCATCGACAACGATGTGATAGACATTTGCGTGCAGCCCAACGGACAAGGCGTTTGGTTGGGACTTTACAATCAGGGGGTCTGCTATTACCACCGAAGTCTGGATAAGTTCACCCGGGTGAACAGCACCTCCTTGAGGCGCATCCCTAATAATAAGGTGTGGACCGACGACAACATCCGCAGTCTGTTGGCGATGCCAAATGGCAGTATTTTGGTGGGAACTCAACAGGGGCTCTATAGCTATGACCCGAAGACGCAACGGGTTACGAACCCTTATCCCGAGTTGAACGGCAAACTTTGTCGTCGTTTGTTCCGCGACAGCAAGGGGCGTATTTGGGTAGGTACCTTCCGCAACGGGCTCTATGGCATCGAAGGCGGTAAGGTGACTCATTACGCGCAACCTCAGCAAAAACGTGTGCGGGGATTTGGTTACGACAACATACGTAACATCTTTGAGGACCGTAACGGCAACCTGTGGGTAAGCATCTTCGGCGGTCTCTGCCGTTTCTCGCCCGAGAGCGGTACGTTTGACTTGCTGAATGTCCGTCATCCGGAGCTCAACCGCTTCAAAAGGACGTTGGTGGCAACGGAAGATCCCGATACGGGCTACCTGATAGTGGGCAGTATCAACGGTCTCTACTGCTATGACCCCCGTGCCGACCGGGCATGGATACCCGCTGACGCGGTGGAGAAAGACCCCTGCTACGAACATTCCAACGACAACTATACCTGCATCCTGTGCGACTCGCGCGGACTGATGTGGTTCTGCACCTACAACGGTCTCAACATTGTTGACCCGGCAAGCCATCGGCTCTATAAGCTCAATGAACGACAGGGTATGCTCAACCACGTGGCGAAGATGGCCATCGAAGATGACAACGGTGACATGTGGGTATCTACCAGTAACGGACTCTGCAAGATAGAGGTCTCCAAGTCTACCAAGGGAGACTATCAGTTCAACATCGTCACCTTCAACAGCGAGGATGGACTTCAACGGGGCGAATATTTCGATGGCTGTGCCTGTAAGGGCAGTGACGGCGTAATCTATTTCGGCGGAGTGAACGGGTTCGACAAGTTTCAGCCCGACAATATCATCTATAATGGCTATGCCGCGAAACCGATACTGACAGGTTTCAGCCTGTTCAACAATGAAGTGGAGGTGGGGAAGCCCTACAAAGGAAAAATAATATTGAAAGAAGCCATCGGCTTTACTGAAAGGGTAGACCTCAACTACAACGAGAACTTCTTCACCATAAACTTCTCAGCCCTCAACTTTGTGAACCCTTCCAAGACCTACTATGCCTATAAACTGGAAGGCTTCGACCACGACTGGATAGAACAGGTGTCCACCCACGGTTTCGGGGCGGCCACCTACAACAACCTCAATCCGGGAACGTACCGGTTCAGGGTGCGGTCGGCCAATAACGACAAGGTGTGGTGCGCGCAAGAGACCACACTCACTATCGTCATCAATCCCCCGTTTTGGAATACCATCTATGCCCGTGCCTTTTATGTGCTGCTCGGCATCGCCCTGGTTTTTGCGGCCGTCTACTACTTCCTGCGGAAGAGCGAGGCCAAGATACGACTTGAAAAAGAGCGCGAAGCAGCCCGCCAGCGTGAAGAATTGGAGCAGATGAAGTTCCGCTTCTTTACCAACATCAGTCATGAATTCCGTACGCCGTTGAGCTTGATTATAACTCCTCTGGAAGCCATCATACGCAAACTTACCGACGAAAACCTCAAGGCACAGCTGACATCCGTGTACAAGAATGCCCAGCAGATGCTGGATTTGGTGAACCAGTTGCTTGATTTCCGCAAGCTGGAGATGACGGGTGAAAAACTGAACCTGCGTGCGGGCTATGTGACGGACTTTATTCCTTCGCTCTACACGTCGTTCCAGTCGCTGGCCGAAGAGAAGCATATCCACTATGTCTTTGAGGGTTGCGATGAACCCGTCTATATGTACTTTGACGCGGAAAAGCTGAAGAAGATAGTCAATAACCTCCTTTCCAACGCCTTCAAGTTTACGCCCAATGGCGGTGACGTGGGCTTGCGTACCGCCAAGGTGACCGAGGAGGGACGTACCTATCTGATGATTGAAGTATCCGACTCGGGCATTGGCATCTCCGAAGAGGAACAGGAACACATCTTTGAACGCTTCTATCAGGTTCACTCCGACAAGTCCGAGCTGGGGAGCGGCATCGGGTTGCACCTGATACGTGAATATGTCAAGCTTTATGACGGCAAACTGCGCATGCAGAGCCACCTGGGCGGAGGCTCCGTCTTCACGGTCTATCTTCCTACGGACCTGACTGCGGAAGAGCCTGCCGATGGGCCGCAGAAGGAGGTTGCGTCCGATACCGATGGCGAAGAAAAACAACCGGAAGTGACCCGGAAGGCGAATCGCCACACCGTGTTGGTGGTTGAGGATAACCGCGACTTCCGCAATTTCCTTGTCGCACAACTCTCCGAAGAGTACAACGTCTACGATGCGGCTGATGGCGAGGAAGCCTTGCAAAAGGCTGCCGAAGTGGGTGCGGAACTGATTGTGAGCGATGTGATGATGCCCAAGATGGACGGATTTGAACTCTGCAAGCGCATCAAGGAAAACATCGAAACCTCCCATATACCGGTCATCCTGTTGTCGGCCCGCGGTTCGGAGGAGGTGAAGATTAGCGGCTATGAGGCGGGAGCCGATTCCTACATCGTCAAGCCCTTCAGTATAGACCTCTTGTTGACCCGTATGCGGAAACTTATCGAGCAGCAGAAGACACGCCGGGAATCTTTCAGCAGAAGTCTGGAGGTGGAGCCGAGTTCCATCACCATCACCTCTTTGGACGAACAGCTCATCAAACGCGCCTTGGGCTGTGTGGAGAAGAATATGGACAACTGCGACTACACCGTCGAGCAATTGAGTTCCGACGTGGGAATGACCCGCATGAGCCTCTACCGGAAGTTGCAGAGCATTGTGGGGCAAACGCCTACCGAGTTTATCCGCTCCATCCGTCTGAAGCGTGCCGCCCAACTGCTGCAAGGCAGTCAAATGACCATCCTGCAGATTTCGGATATGGTGGGCTACAACAGTTCGCGGGCTTTCTCCAAGAACTTCAAGGAGATGTTCGGCATGCTCCCCTCGCAATATGCCGAGCAGTACGATGCCTCACGGGCGAAAAAAGAGGCAAACGGGACGGATGAAGGCGAAGCCGCAATGAAGAATTAAACCCTTTTGCCCGTGAAGTGTTCCGTTTTTAAGTACTTGTTACAATAAAAAACCTTGTTTGTTACATGGGAGCTTTGACAGGTGGGCGGAAGGATATATCTTTGTGGTGTCAGAAATAAAACAAGAAACGCAATCTCTAAATCTAATATGACGGACAGGGAGTTCAAAACATCGAAAGACATAATCGCGGATTCGTACCAAAAGTACCGTGGCGGGTTGTTGTGCTACATATATTATAGGATAGGTGACTATGAAGTGGCGCAGGATTTGACGCAGGATGCGTTCGTCCGGTTGCTTACGTACGAAATGAAACTCGATGCCAACACCATGAAATCATTCCTCTTTACCATAGCCAGCAACCTGGTTATCGACTATCTGCGACATTCATACATGAAAAGGGAGAAGCTCTCGTATCTTTACGATGAGACAGACCCGTGTGCCAGTGCAGGCGCGGACAGCGCGCTCAACGTGCATGAGGCCTTGACGGTATACCAACATGGCAAGGAAACCCTCACTCCCCGTACACGGAAGGTCTACGAGATGAGTTTTGAACAGAACCTCTCGATAACCGAGATTAGCGAGCGGTTGGAGATTACTTACAACACGGTGGAGTGCCATTTGTTTATGGCCCGCAAGCAGGTGCGCGCTTATGTGCGCAAGGCTCTTGCCGTGTAATCAACGATACTTACAATTCTACTGATAAAGACAGATGAAAGACGAATTCAATGTGAATTTAGCCGACTCTCAAGCTACCGCAGTGACCCCTGTGGAGGCTGGGAAGTTCGACATCGAGGAGTATGCGGCTTACGCTCAAGCGTTGGACGAAACGTGCAAAAAGTTTTGGGAGTCCAATTCGGGCGTGCTGGTTTATCGCCGCATGCGCGTTAAGGAGGTCTTTGCCGAAGATTGCCGCGACATGAAGAAATCGCTCGAATGGCAGTTGGGCGCGTTGCGGCAAAGCATGAAGTTCAAGGCGGACATCCCGAATTTCCTGGAACCCTGGTACGGATTGGGCACCGTGGCTTCGGCATACGGCTTTGGCTATATATGGGAAAAGGGACTGGCCCCTGCCGTAGACGGCAAGTTCGCTTCCACGGCCGAGCTGTTGGACGCACCCTACAGGCCTGTAGCTGAAACGGAGATAGGAAGACATACGCTGGAGATGGTGAGCTACTTCCTTGAGCGAACAAAAGGACGGCTCCCCATGTCGTACTGCGATGTACAGTCTCCTCTCAACACGTTGAGTAACATCATTGATTCCAACCAGTTCTATATGGATTTCTACCTGGACGCTGACGCGATGATGAAGGCGATGGACCGCACGGCGGACTTGTTGATAGACTTCACGCGTGAGCAACAGAAGCTGATAGGTGACGCGTTGGTAAAGCCGGGTCATGGCTTTGCCTCCAGCCGAAGTTTCAGCGGGTTGGGCATGAGTGACGACACCGTGACGATGCTTTCCCCCGACCTGTATATGGACATGGCCGTGCCGGCTATGAAGAAAGCCGGTGATGCCTTTGGCGGAACGGTATTCCACTCTTGTGGCACCTGGAGTGACAAGAAAACCGACATTGTTTCCATCCCCAACATACGTATGGCGGACGGGGCTTTCTCCAAGGCTACCGACCCGGGTGCCAACGAGACGGACGGTTATGCGGATGCCTTCGCCAACACGGGCGTGGTGTTGAATGCCCGTATCGTAGGTACGCCTGATTTGGTAGAGGAAAAGGTAAAGTCCTTGTGGAAGCCGGGAATGAAACTGATTGTCGTTACCTATTGCGATACGCCAGCCGAACAAGAGGCGGTGTATAACCGGATACACGAGATATGTCAATAGACATTAAAAAGGACTGAATCGATTGCACGGGAATGCGAATCATCGTACTTTTGCGAGCGATGACGGAAAGGATTATTCATAATAAAAACGTATATATAGGGTTGTCTTATGGTTGTAGGGCGTTCGGCTCTGTGAAGAGGCGAACGTCCGCTTTATCTGTTTTAACGAACCCCGCAATGATATTCGTTCGACGTGCTTGCGTGTCGTTCTTGCTCTGTTGCTTCGCTGCGCTGCTCCATGCGCAAAGCTACGAGGAACTTGTGAAGCGGGCTTTCGATCTGGCTCAGACCGACAGCCTTGTCCAGGCCGAACAGGCTTGTAAGGAGGCTTTGGGCAAAGCCCCTTCGCATGCCTACAACGCGGTTCTCTTCTCCCGGCTCGGGGCTATCCAACAACGGTTGGGTCATACACAGGACGCGTTGCAGTCCTACACCTATTCACTGAATCTGGCTCCGCGCTCGGTGGAGACGCTGCTTTGCCGTGCCGCCCTGCACTTGGAACTTGGCAGTTATGAACGTGCCAAGCGTGACTATAGTGAAGTGCTGGATTTAGACCGGACGAACCAGGAAGCACAACTCTTTCGGGCTTATGCCTCCATGAAACTGCGCGATTACCAGACCGCACGGCTCGACTACACCAACCTGCTCTCCTCTGTGCCGAACGACTATAACGCTTTGTTGGGTCTCGCCCTGCTCAACCAGAAGGAAAAACGTTACCACGAAGCCATGGCCAACTACGAGACTTTGATTGCCGCTTATCCAACGGACGCTTCGCTCTATATGGCCCGTGCCGAATTGGAGCAGGAAACCGGGAAGGAGGAGATGGCGTTGCTCGATATGGATGAGGCCATCAGACTGAAACCCGATGAGGCTGACTACTATGTCGCTCGTGCCACCCTCTCCATTCGGTTGCGCAAGACCAAATCCGCCCGTGCCGACTTGGACAGGGCTGTTGAACTCGGTGTACAGCGGGCCACGCTGCGTCATCTGTATAAAGCGTGCAAATAGCCAACTAAGTGAATGAAAAAACGGCGTACAAACGTAAGTACTTTCATGAGCCAACGTAAGTACTTTCATCGGCCAACGTAAGTACTTACGTGAGCCATCGTAAGTACTTTCATCAGCCAACGTAAGTAGTCTCGTTGCCCGATGAGGTATAGTCCCGTTAAAACCCACGGGGACGTGTGGATGAAAGAGCCGTGCTTACCACACAAGAATTTTGGGGCACAACGAGCAGGTATGACGGATTTTGTTTATTTTTGCAGAGACATAACGACCTTATGTCTTTTTTAGTCTAACAATTAAACTCAGACGGCATGACGACCGGTAAATATGTACAAATGGCGGTAGTGGCAGCAATGCTCGCCTCGTGCGGAACGCATAAAACAGAAAACATGGAGAACGATACATTTGAGTATACCGTGGAGCAGTTTGCGGACTTGCAGATTCTTCGGTATAAAGTGAAGAACTTCGACAGCTTGTCCCTCAAGCAGAAGGAATTGGTTTATTACCTCTCCCAGGCCGCGCTCGAAGGACGCGACATCCTCTTCGACCAAAACGGAAAGTACAACCTGACTATCCGCAAGATGCTGGAGACCGTCTATACCGATTATACGGGCGACCGGGCGGATACCAACTTCGTGAACATGGAAACCTATCTCAAACGGGTATGGTTCTCCAACGGCATACACCATCATTATGCCTGTGACAAATTTGTCCCTGGCTTTACGCCCGACTTCTTCAAGAAGGCTCTGCAGAGCGTGGATGCCGCCAAGTTGCCTTTGGCGGACGGACAGACGTTGGACCAGTTGTGCGACGAGGTGTTCCCCGTGATGTTCGACCCTGCGGTGATGCCCAAACGTGTCAATCAGGCCGACGGCAAAGACTTGGTGCTGACCTCCGCCTCCAACTATTACGAAGGCGTGACGCAGGCCGAAGCCGAAGCATTCTATAACGCCATGAAGAATCCGCAGGATACCATGCCCGTGATGTTCGGCATGAACAGCCGACTGGTGAAAGAGAACGGCAAAGTCTACGAGAAAGTATGGAAAGTGGGCGGACTCTATGGCAAAGCCATCGAGAAGATTGTCTTCTGGCTGAATAAAGCGTCCGGCGTAGCCGAGAATGAAGAGCAGAAAGCGGTTATCGACAAACTCGTACAGTTCTACACCGACGGAAACTTGAAAACATTCGACGACTATTGCATCCTTTGGCTGAAAGAGAACTCGCAGGTGGATTTCGTCAACGGCTTCACGGAGAGCTATGGCGACCCGCTTGGCATGAAAGCCAGCTGGGAGTCCATTGTCAACTTCAAGGATATGGAAGCCACACGGCGGACCGAAACCATCAGTAGGAATGCGCAGTGGTTCGAAGACCATTCGCCCGTGGACGCTCGCTTTAAGAAAGAAAAAGTGGTGGGTGTCTCCGCCAAGGTGATTACGGCAGCTATGTTGGGCGGCGACCTCTATCCATCCACGGCCATCGGCATCAATCTGCCAAACTCCAACTGGATACGCCGTGTCTATGGCTCCAAGTCGGTGACAATCGGTAACTTGACGGATGCCTACAACAAGGCGGCCCATGGCAACGGCTTTGCCGATGAGTTCGTGTATAGCGCGGTGGAGAAGGAATTGCTTGACAAGTATGCCGACCTGACCGGTGACTTGCATACAGACCTGCACGAATGTCTTGGCCACGGGTCGGGACAACTGCTGCCGGGCGTAGACCAGGATGCGCTGAAAGCCTATGGGTCAACCATCGAAGAGGCTCGCGCCGACCTTTTCGGTCTCTATTATCTGCCTGACGCCAAGTTGGTGGAACTGGGACTGACACCTACGGCCGACGCTTTCAAGGCCGAATACTATAGCTACATGATGAATGGGCTGATGACACAACTTGTACGCATCGAGCCGGGTAACAATGTGGAGGAGGCGCATATGCGCAACCGCCAACTGATAGCCCGTTGGGCCTACGAACACGGCAAGGCTGACAAGGTGGTGGAACTGGTGAAGAGAGACGGCAAAACCTATGTGAAGGTCAATGACTATGACAAGTTGCGCAATCTCTTCGGACAGTTGCTTGGCGAGATACAACGCGTTAAGTCGGAAGGCGATTTCGCGGCTGCCCGTCAGCTGGTAGAGGACTATGCCGTGAAGGTAGACCCGGAACTTCATAAGGAGGTACTGGAACGCTATGCCAAGCTCCATTTGGCTCCCTACAAAGGATTCGTCAACCCCGTCTATGAAGCGGTTACCGACAAGGATGGAAACATCACGGACGTGAAGGTCTCCTATACGGAAGGTTACGCCGAACAGATGCTGCGCTACAGTCGCGACTTCGCTAACTTGCCTTACCGCAACGAATAGTCGATGGACGATATGGAACTGCAAGACCGGTTGCGGGACATCAAGTCCCGCTTCCGCATGGCGATGAACGGCGTGGCTTCGAAAAGCATGCGCGACAAGGGGCTCGACTATAAGGTGAACTTTGGCATCGAGCTGCCGCGTCTGCGTGAGATTGCCTCTTGCTATGAGAAGGATCATCGCTTGGCGCAAGCCTTGTGGAAAGAGCC
Source organism: Acutalibacteraceae bacterium (assembly GCA_963652075.1). GTDB lineage: Bacteria > Bacteroidota > Bacteroidia > Bacteroidales > Bacteroidaceae > Phocaeicola_A. The sequence continues at coordinate 6,043 of CAVJRQ010000078.1, read as the reverse complement.
CGTGCGGGAGTCGAAGATATTGGCGGGTATGCTTCAGCCCGTGGATAGTTTTATCCCCGAGTTGGCCGACATCTGGATAGAGGAGATTCCTTTCCCGGAGATTGCGGAGCTTACCTGCATGAACCTCTTCCAATACTTGCCCTACGCTTCGGACAAGGTGTTCCAATGGATTGCGGATGACCGTCCTTACTTCCAGGCGTGTGGCTATCTGGTGTTGACCCGACTCTTTGCCAAAGGCCAGCAGCTGAACGAACGTTCCGAAGCGGAATACCTCGACCAGGCGTTGTCCGCTATCCAGTCGGCCGATGCTTTTCCGCGGCGGACGGCATTCACGTCGCTGCTCCACTATGTACGGTTGGGCAAGCGGCAAGGAGAACATGCGCTGAAAATTCTTGCAACGCTGAATACACCCACCAAGCCCGAGTGGCAGAGCCTTTATGAGGAGGTAAAAGCGGAAGTGGGGACGTGGTAATTGGACAAAAAAAGGTCGTTTCTTTTCTGTTTATGCGAAAATAACTAACTTTGTTCGCCTAACTTTGTAGAGCAGATGAATGTGGATAAAGCAAAAGATACTGTGAAGCAGATATTTACGGAGTATTTACGGGCCAATAAACACCGTAAGACTCCGGAGCGTTATGCCATATTGGATGCTATCTATTCCATTGACGGGCATTTCGATATAGAAAGGCTCTACGACCAGATGATGAACGAGGAGAAGTTCAGGGTCAGCAGAGCCACGCTCTATAACACCATCGTTTTGCTTTTGGATGCCAAGCTCGTTATCAAACACTCGTTTGGCAACTCTTCGCAGTATGAGAAATCATACAACATAGAGACGCACCATCATCTGATATGCACTACATGCGGCAAGGTAACGGAGTTCCATAGCGAGGAATTGCAGAACGCCATCGCGAACATCAAGATGCGCCGGTTCCAGATGTCTCACTACTCCTTATATATATATGGTATCTGTTCCAAGTGTGCGGCGCAGAAGAAGAAACAGAGGAAAACAAACAAATGACATACGATATGAATAAAAAAGTAGATGTCTTGCTGGGCCTCCAATGGGGGGACGAAGGCAAGGGGAAGGTTGTGGATGTGCTCACTCCCCACTACGACGTGGTAGCCCGCTTTCAAGGTGGCCCCAACGCCGGACATACATTGGAGTTTGAAGGACAGAAATATGTACTTCGCTCCATCCCCTCGGGAATATTCCAGGGCGATAAAGTAAACATCATCGGTAACGGAGTGGTGCTCGACCCCGCCTTGTTCAAAGCGGAGGCCGAAGCGCTGGAGGCTTCGGGCCATAGCCTGAAGGAACGTCTGCACATCTCCAAGAAAGCCCATCTGATATTGCCTACGCACCGCATCCTCGATGCCGCTTACGAAGCGGCGAAAGGTGCCGCCAAGGTGGGTACTACAGGAAAGGGTATCGGACCGACCTATACCGACAAGATAAGCCGTAACGGTGTGCGTGTGGGTGATATCCTCCATGGGTTTGAAGCGAAATACGCAGCCGCAAAGGCTCGTCACGAGAAGATACTGAAGAGTCTCGACTATCAGTATGACATCACCGAGTTGGAGAAAACCTGGATGGAAGGTGTGGAATACCTGAAACAATTCCATCTGGTGGACAGCGAACACGAAATCAACAACCTCTTGAAGGAGGGTAAGAGCGTGTTGTGCGAGGGTGCTCAGGGAACGATGCTTGACGTGGACTTCGGTTCCTATCCGTTCGTTACCTCATCGAATACCATCTGTGCGGGAGCCTGCACCGGACTGGGTATCGGTCCCAACAAGATTGGTGAGGTGTATGGCATCATGAAAGCCTACTGTACCCGTGTGGGCGGCGGCCCGTTCCCTACGGAGCTCTTCGACGAGACCGGCAAGACCATCCGTGACCTCGGTCATGAGTATGGCGCTGTCACCGGCCGCGAGCGCCGTTGCGGATGGATAGACCTTGTGGCTCTGAAGTATGCCATCATGGTAAACGGCGTGACCCAACTGATTATGATGAAGAGCGACGTGCTCGATGGCTTTGATACCATCAAGGCATGCGTGGCCTATAAAGTGAACGGAGAGGAGATTGATTATTTCCCCTACGACATCACCGAGAACGTGGAACCCATCTATACCGAACTGCCCGGATGGAAGACTGACATGACCCACATGAACAGTGAGGACGAGTTCCCCGAAGAATTCAATGCGTACATCTCGTTCCTCGAAGCCGAGCTGGAGACTCCTATCAAGATTGTCTCTGTCGGCCCCGACCGCGAGCAGACCATTGTACGCTACACCGAAAACTGAAACGACACGACCATTTTAGAGGGGAGAGGGTAGCGTGAGCGCTCTCTCCTTTCGCATTCTATGGGCTGCCCCAACGCATCTTTTTCACAAAAGATGTTATTCTATGATGGAGGTGTCTCTTTTTTTGTCTATATTTGGCATATCATTTGTTTTTCAATCAGTAAGAACATTAAAAAAGAACGATTATGACTTATTGGATATTGTTTATAGGAATCGCGCTCATCAGCTATTGGGTGCAGGCGAATTTACAACGGAAGTTCAAGAAATACTCCAAGATGCCGATGCCTAACGGCATGACGGGTCGGGAGATTGCGGAAAAGATGCTGCACGACAATGGCATCTATGATGTCAGGGTGACGAGTACGCCGGGCATGCTGACCGATCACTACAATCCCGTCAACAAGACGGTGAACCTGAGTCAAGGCGTATACGAAAGTTGCAGCGTCGCCGCCGCTGCGGTGGCAGCCCATGAGTGTGGACATGCCGTTCAGCACAAGTGCGCCTATGCCCCTTTGCGGTTGCGCTCGGCATTGGTTCCGGTGGTTCAGTTCTCCGCCTCCATCATGTCGTGGGTCTTGTTGGCAGGCATCCTGTTGGTGGGTTCGTTCCCCCAACTCCTGTTGTTCGGCATCTGCCTGTTCGCCATGACGACGCTGTTCAGCTTCGTCACTCTTCCGGTGGAGATAGATGCCAGCCACAGAGCCTTGGTTTGGTTGAGCAATGCGGGTGTCACCAACTCCTATAACCACAATCAGGCGAAAGACGCCTTGAAGTCAGCCGCCTACACCTATGTGGTGGCAGCCCTCGGCTCGTTGGCTACGCTCGTCTACTACATCTCCATTTACATGGGACGTCGCAACTGATAGGGACTTTGGCATAGATACGGAATACCCGACTGACGTTATGAAGAAAGACCTGCTGATTCTTGTCGTGTTGTTTGGCTTTGTCTCAACGTTGTCCGCCCAAGAGGGTCGGACAACGGATACGTTGGCGGTTAACCGGCTGGTGACGCGGTCTACACTCTACGGCGTTGGCTATGCGAACTTGTTCGATACCTATCTTTCGCCCGTCGAATACACGGGCGTGGAGCTACGCCTCCTCCACGAACGGATGCGCATGACCAAGTTGATGGACGGCAACGTCTCGAAACAAAGTCTGTTGCAGGTCAATCTCGGCTACACCGAGAACCGTTCCGAGACGGGTAACGAACTCTTTGGCATGGTGAACTGGAGTTGCGGACTGCACTGTCATTTCCGTGTCAGCGAACGGCTGACTTTGCTTGCCGGTGGGTTGGGGGAGATGAACCTTGGGTTCATCTACAATACGCGAAACTCGAACAATCCCGCTCAGGCAAAGGCGTATCTCAATCTGACGGCATCGGGTATGGCCCTGTACAAGTTTCGCCTGTGGAACCGGCCGTTTGCCGTTCGCTATCAACTGAACGTGCCGTTCCTCGGAGTGATGTTCTCGCCACAGTATCAACAGTCGTACTACGAAATCTTCACGCTCGGCAATACCGGGGGGACGGTGAAGTTTACTTCGCTTCACAACCAACCCTCGTTCCGGCAGCTGCTGACACTGGACATACCCGTGCGCTCCGTTACCTACCGCATCGGATATGTAGGCGACATACAGCAGGCTCGGGTCAATGGCATCAAGTGCCATACCTATTCACACAACTTCATGGTGGGACTTGTCAAACGGTTCTATTTGATAAAACCCAATGACCGGCTGAACGACAAATACCCTTTTTGACCGGCACCGGCGCTATTCCCGAACGATAATGAACAAACAATACAAACAAACGGTTAAAATGACCTGTCGGACAGGCTTGCTGTTGGGCTTGATGGCACTTCTGTCGCTCCAGACCTCCTGCATCCGTGAAGACTCTTATGACAACGACCCCATGGGCAACTTCGAAGCCCTGTGGAGCATCATCGATGAACAATACTGTTTCCTCGACTATAAGGCCGACGAGTATGGGCTCGACTGGGACGCGGTGCACGACCAATACAGTAAACGAATCACGCAGAATATGACTACGAAAGGGCTGTTCGAGGTGCTTGGCGATATGCTTTCCGAACTCCGTGACGGTCATGTGAATCTCTACGCTACCTTCGATGTGGCGCGCTATTGGTCGTGGCGCGAGGATTATCCGGTCAACTTCAGCGATAGCCTGCAACGGAAGTATTTAGGCAAGGACTACAAGATTGCTTCCAGTCTCAAGTATAAAGTGTTGGACGACAATGTGGGCTATGTCTATTGCGGCGGCTTTGACAGTGCCTTTGGCAACGGCAACCTGAGCGAGATGCTGCAGGAACTCTCCGTCTGCAACGGCATCATCCTGGATGTGCGCAACAATACCGGTGGACAGTTGACCTTGGCGGACCGGCTGGCCGCGCGCTTCACCAACGAGAAGGTGCTGGTGGGTTATATCTCCCACAAGACAGGCAAAGGACATAGCGACTTCTCCACCCCTAAACCCGTTTACCTGGAACCCTCCGACGGCGTGCGGTGGCAAAAGAAAGTGGTGGTGCTCACCAACCGTGGCTCGTATAGCGCAACCAACTATTTCGTGAACAGCATGAACCAACTGCCCAACGTCACGATTGTGGGCGACCGCACTGGCGGAGGCTCCGGACTCCCTTTCTCGTCCGAACTGCCCAACGGCTGGTCTGTCCGCTTCTCGGCAAGTCCTATGTACGACCCGCAGATGAACCATCTGGAGTTCGGCATTGAGCCGGATATACATGTGGACATCTCGTCGGAGGATTACAACAAGGGGGTTGACACCATTGTGGAACGTGCCAGACGACTTATCAATACCGGCGAGTGAGAATCCTGCCGGTTGGTGGGCTTCTGTTGAAACCGAAAGTCCGAACCGCTGAAGAAAGAGATAAATCATCAAAACATAGGAACATGAAAAAGATAGTATTATTGACATTCGCTTTGGTGTCGTCGCTCCAACTGATGGCACAGGGGTATTATACGGAGTATTGTGGCGATGCCGCGTTGAAGGCGGAGGCCGAAAAGTGGTATGCTGACGGCGCGTGGCGCAATGGATTCACCAAGGCGGGAGCTGATGAGACGGTCAACCTCGTCCTTTTCTATCAACAGTATCAGAAGAACCCCGAAGAGTGGAACGCCTTGTTTGCCTGGTTGGCGAAGACCGATTTGTTGGCTATCCCCAAAGGAAAGCATGCCATAGAGGGCACGCAACTGGTGGCTTCGGTGGAGGACAGCGCGAACCAACCGTTGGAAAAACGCGGCAGTGAGAGTCATGCCCGCAAGATAGACTTTCAGTATGTGGTGAAGGGTACGGAAGGCTTCGGCATTCTGGATCACTTGACCAGTCGTCCCAACTGCGACTACGACGGCAAGAAGGATGTGATACACTACGACTACGACAAGAACCGCACAAAATTTATTGAGAGCGTACCGGGCTGCTTCAATATCTTCTTTCCCCAAGATTGGCACATCGCCAAGGTCGCTACCAAGCAAGCGGACCAAACCATCCGTGTGGTTGTGGTGAAAGTCTCCTATAAGGACTAAGCGCCTTGCCCTCTTGCGACATTTTTTAGTATGTCGTGTCACATGTAACAATATTAAATTATTTTGAGGTATAATGCACGGCTCTTTCATTTAAGTTAGAAAAGAAGACATAATGCCCCTTACCCGGCTTGTTGTAAATCGGGCAAATTATTGTTTCTGTATGACAGATAGTTACGCCGTTGTC
>CAVJRQ010000077.1:32338-35096 GCA_963652075.1 Acutalibacteraceae bacterium | reverse complement strand
ACCCTCCCCGAACGAACGGACTTTGGTTAACGGCTGGTTAACGGCTGGTCAACGGTTGGTCAATGGTCGGTTAACCGAATAATCGCCACCGGGTTTCCGGACTGACCCACTTTCACCCGTTAGACAATGCTCGTGCCGAGCATACTAAAAAAACGATTCCGCGATATCACATCGAAGAATCGTTACATGAAAAATGAAAAATGAGCGGTAAGCGGGGCTCGAACCCGTGACCTTCGGCTTGGGAAGCCAACGCTCTACCAACTGAGCTATTACCGCATCAATCCATCGGTCACTCAAGACCAGTATATCTTATATCTCCACGTCCAACATCAATAGACCTCCACCTTCGCAGCCACGGCCTTGCACTTGTCGCGCAACGCATCGAGGTCACTGCCCAACGGGGCGTAGCAAAGAGCCACACCCATACGGCGGTTCAGCCGCGTAAAGGGTTTGCCGAAGATGCGAAGATAAGTGCGACTCTCTCGCAAAGCGTCTTCCATACCCCGATATTGCGGCGCACAGTTCTTGGCGATGGGCGACAAGATAACGGCACTTGCTCCCATGCGTTCCAAGCTGATTTCCGGTATGGGCAATCCCAACACCGCCCGACAATGGAGCTCAAACTCATTCAGATTCTGTGTGCCAGCCAACGTGACCATACCCGTGTCATGCGGACGCGGAGAGAGTTCGGAGAAGTAGACACCCTTGTCGTGACTGAGGAAGAATTCCACGCCCCAAATGCCTGCACCCGTCAAGGCCGCAGTCACCTTGGCAGCCATCTCCTGAGCCTCCTTGAGATGCTCGGGAGCTATAGCCGCAGGTTGGAAACTCTCGCGATAGTCACCACCTTTCTGTACATGTCCCACAGGAGCGCAGAACAACGTCGGTCCGTCTTTCTGCGTCACGGTGAGCAATGTTATCTCGCTGTCAAACCGAATAAATTCCTCAATAATCAGTTCCTTGATATCACCGCGGCTTCCGTTACAACCGTATTCCCACGCATGCTGCAACTCGTCCGCGCTCTTCACTACAGACTGGCCTTTGCCGGAGGAGGACATCAAGGGCTTCACCACGCACGGGAAGCCAATCTGCTGCGCCGCCTGCTGCAACTCATCAAAGGTCTTGGCGTAGAAGTATTTCGCGGTCTTCAACCCCAAATCCTTGGCGGCCAAATCGCGAATGGCCTTACGGTTCATGGTGTAGTTTACAGCCTTGGCACTCGGCACCACCTGAACACCCAGTTTCTCGCAGTCGTAGAGGCGTTCCGTGCGGATGGCCTCTATCTCGGGAACAATGATGTCCGGCCTGTGTTTCGCCACGGCAGCCATCAAGCTATCACCGTCGAGCATGTCGAATACCTCATACTCGTCCGCCACCTGCATGGCAGGCGCACCCTCGTAGGAATCGCACGCGACAACATGCTGTCCCAACCGTTTGGCCGCTATCACGAACTCTTTGCCGAGTTCGCCCGAACCGAGAAGAAGTATCTTTTTTGTCATAACGCTACAGTGAATAAACTAATCAATGTTTGTTTTCGGGTGCGAAGGTACAATATTATTCCGTATAACAAAGCTTTTACACGGAATAATTTTTCGGAAGAGTTCGAAAAGAACTTGAATGCAAAAAGCGAACAAGGCAACGGATACACAAACAAAGCGGGGCGAAACTTCCGCTCCTCCCCACTCTATTCATGTTCCAATTATGTCTTATTGATGCTGCTCGCGAAGCAGGTCGTTGACGGTCTTCACGGGATTGAATGTACTCAAGGGCACTTCCACGAATATCGTGTTCCAGTCACTCATGGCACCGTTCCACAGTCCGGGCAGCTCCAACGCCTTCAAATCCTTGCCGTTCTTGGACTTATAGGAGATGAATCCGGTGTTCTTGTCCACGTACCGGGTAAGGTCGAACTTGTTGCCCTGATAGTCGCGCACGGCACAAACGAGGTCTACGGGGTTGAAGTGCGTGCCATTCTCGAACATCGCCTTCTTAGCCGGGTCATTCATGTCAATCTGCGAACTCTCCAGAATCTGGAGCGACACAGTACCGTCTTGATTGTAAGCAAGGAACGGACCTCCTCCCGGCTCGCCCACGTTCTTCACCATACCGCATACGCGCATGGGGCGGTTCAGCTTTCTCTTCAGATAGAGCACCAAGTCGCCGTCTTCAAGGTTCTTGAGGTCAGTCCGGCGGCAGCAAAGGCGCTGTTGCACGAAACGAATGATTTCCTCAATCTGTTCGTGGGTGTAGCGACCGCTGTCAAGCAGATTGAGGTACTCGAAGGCCTTGGTCTGCAAGACGACGAGTACTCCGGCAATGAGCTTCTTGTAGGTGACGGTGTCCTCCTTCAACCTGTCGGGCACGACATTGTCGATGTTCTTGATGAATACGATGTCGGCATCGAGGTCGTTGAGGTTCTCGATGAGCGCGCCGTGTCCGCCCGGACGGAACAGGAGCTTGCCTTTGTCACGGAAAGGCTGGTTCTGCATGTCGGCAGCGATTGTGTCGGTGCTGGGCTTCTGTTCGGAGAGAGAGATGTCGTAGGTGACACCGTACTTCTTGGCGTACTTCTCCACCTTCTCGGCGATAAGTTTTTCAAAGAGAGCGCGGTGCTCGGTGGAAACGGTGAAGTGTACGTTCACCTTGCCCGATTTACCTGCGGCGTAGAGCGCACCTTCCACCAGGTGCTCTTCAACCGGGGTACGTGCACCGTCTTCATACTTATGGAACTTGAGCAGACCTTTGGGCAATGCACCGT
>CAVJRQ010000077.1:0-32328 GCA_963652075.1 Acutalibacteraceae bacterium | reverse complement strand
ACTTCTTCTCGAAATCGGTGGTAGGTTCGTCATAGTCTGCACCGAGGAACTCGAACAGGTTCTTGAACATGCGGCTGGCGGCTCCCGAAGCGGGGACAAACTTCACGATACGCTTGTCGCCATTGCCCTTGTAAGCGTCCCAAGCAGAGAGATAGAACTTCTGTTCTTCGGGAATGGGAGCCATGATGCCCCGGTCAATGGAGGCGGCGCCTTCCAGTTTCAGGTATGGGAAACCTTTCTCAAAACAAGCCAACTGTTCGGTGATTTGCACTTCGCTGATGCCCTTTTTGGCCATCAACTCTTTATCTTCTTGTGTCAACATAGGATGTATTATTTTAATGTTTTCATAAATTCCATTAAGGTACGGGTATTTCGTCTGCCAAAAATAGATAAACTTCCGATAAGATGCTAATAAATTCTATATTTTTTTGAATGTTCGTGTTGCTTATGGATGAAATTTCTTACCTTTGTAATATGAGAGAGCTGCGGCTGCCACATTGCCGCCGCTTGCATCACAGAATATAAAGGACACTTTTTCGGACGAATATGGAAGAGAACGCATTTTTCACGGAGCAGGAGCGCAAGCAACTGTTTACCTTATATAAAGAGTTGCTCACGCTATCGGGCGGTGTACTCAAAAGCGGTGACTACCGCAAGCTGAAGGCGCGCCTCATCGAGGCAACCTCCAACAACTCGCTGCAGCGCGACAATTTCGGGATGAATCCCGTCATCAAGAACATGCAGACCGCCATCATCGTGGCGGACGAGATAGGCATGCAACGCGCCTCCATCCTGGGCATCATGCTGCACGACAGCGTGAAGGCCCACTCAATGACCACGGAGCAGGTGCACGAGGAGTTTGGCGAGGACGTGGCAAGCATCATCCGCGGACTGATTCGTATCAACGAGCTCTACGCCAAGAGTCCTACGGTGGAGTCGGAGAACTTCCGCAACCTGTTGCTCTCGTTTGCCGAGGATATGCGCGTCATCCTCATCATGATTGCCGACCGCGTGAACGTGATGCGGCAGATAAAGGACTCTCCCAACGAGGCCGCACGCATCCAGGTGGCCAACGAAGCCGCTTACCTCTACGCGCCACTGGCGCACAAGTTGGGTCTCTACAAACTGAAGTCGGAACTGGAAGACCTGGCATTGAAGTACACCGAGCACGATGTCTACTACCACATCAAAGAGAAACTGAACGAGACGAAAGCCTCGCGCGACCGCTATATAGCCTCATTCATCGCCCCTATACAGAAGAAGCTGGAGGAGGCGGGACTGAAGTTCCACATGAAGGGACGCACAAAGTCCATCCACTCCATCTGGCAGAAGATGAAGAAGCAACACACCAACTTCGAGGGCATCTACGACCTGTTTGCCATCCGCATCATCTTGGACTCCCCCCTCGAAAAGGAGAAACAGGAGTGTTGGCAGGTCTACTCCATCGTTACGGACATGTACCAACCCAACCCCAAGCGACTGCGTGACTGGCTCTCCATCCCGAAGAGCAACGGCTACGAGTCGCTCCACATCACGGTAATGGGACCGGAGAGCAAGTGGGTGGAGGTGCAGATACGCACCGAGCGCATGGACAACATCGCCGAACGGGGCGTGGCGGCGCACTGGCGCTACAAAGGCATTAAGGGCGAGAGCGGCTTGGACGAGTGGCTCAACTCCATCCGCGAGGCGTTGGAGAACAGCGACAACGACATGCAGGCCATGGACCAGTTCAAGATGGACCTCTACCAAGACGAGGTGTTCGTCTTCACCCCCAAGGGCGACCTCTACAAGTTGGCCAAGGGAGCCACGGTGCTCGACTTTGCCTTCCACATCCACTCCAACGTGGGCTGCAAGTGTATCGGCGGCAAGGTGAACGGCAAGAACGTGCCTATCCGCTACGAACTGAGCAGCGGCGACCAGGTGGAAATCATGACCTCAAACACACAGACCCCCAAACGCGACTGGCTCAACATTGTCCACACCTCACGGGCACGCACCAAGATACGCCAAGCGCTGAAGGAAATCTCCGTACGGCAAGCCAACTTCGTGCGCGAGACACTGGACCGCAAATTCAAGAACCGCAAGATAGAGTACGATGAGGGCGTGATGATGCGGCTCATCAAGAAAGAGGGATTCAAGGAGGTGACGGACTTCTACCAGAAGATTGCCGAGGGAAACCTCGACGTGAATGACGTCATCGACAGCTACCTGGCCCTGCAGAAGAAAGAGACGGAGGTTACGGAGGTGGCGCGCAGTGCCGAGGACTTCAACACCGCCACGCTGGACGAGAACCTGAAAAGCAACAGCGGATCGGACGTGCTGGTGATTGACCGCAACCTGAAGGGCATCGACTTCACGCTGGCGAAATGCTGCAACCCCATCTACGGTGACGACGTGTTCGGTTTCGTCACCGTCAACGGAGGTATCAAGATTCACCGTCAGGATTGTCCCAATGCCCCGGAGATGCGCGCACGCTTCGGCTACCGCATCGTGCCGGCACGCTGGGCGGGCAAGAGCAAGGGTACGCAATACCCCATCCGACTGAGCGTCATCGGCAACGACGACATCGGCATCGTAAACAACATCACCTCCATCATCTCGAAGGAGAGCAACATTCTGTTGCGCTCCATCTCCATCGACTCACACGACGGCCTCTTCTCCGGATCGCTCGTCGTGATGGTGGACGACACCTCAAAGTTGGAAGCGCTTATCAAGAAAATCCGTGGTGCGAAGGGCGTGAAGCAGGTCTCCCGAAGCTAACAAAAAAGACCTCACGCAATGGAGGTCTTCTATGTCAGTTAGTAAGAACCGGATTTACTTCTTCAGCCTGCCGAACTTATAGACGGTGTGCGTGTAGTAAGTCTGTCCCGGTCTTAGCACGGTGCTGGGGAACTGCGGTTTGTTGGGACTGTCGGCAAAGTGCATCGTCTCGAAGCAGACAGCTCCGCGGCACGGATAAGCCACTTCGTTCTTGCCGATGGTCTTGCCGTTAAGTCCGTTGGCCGTGTAGACATGCACGCCGGGTTCCGTGGTGTAGACATCCAATGTGCGTCCGCTCACCGAGTCCACCTGATGCGCCGCCACTTTCTTGTCGTCGCCGTTGGTATTGAGTACCCAGCAGTGGTCGTATCCTGCCGTCACTTTCAGTTGGTCGTTGTCGGCATTAATCTCCTCCCCTATCAGCTTCAGTTCCTTGAAGTCGAACGGGGTATCTTTCACCGGTATCAGGTTGCCCGTGACGCATTTCGTGGCATCGTACTCAACCAGGTAGTCACCGTCCACCTGCATGTAAGTGGTCTCGATGGAGCGGTTCAGGTCGCCCGTGATGTTGAAGAACGAGTGGTGCGAAAGATTGAGTACGGTCGGTTTGTCCGTAGTGGCCTCGTAAGTAACGTCCAACGCGTTGTCGTCCGTCAGTTTATAGGTAAGGTGCACGTTCAGCGTGCCGGGGAAACCGCTTTCGCCATCGGGCGACGTGTAATAGAGGTGCAGTGTCCGCGCGTCTTCCTGACGCGGTTTCCACACGCGGTTGGCAAAGCCCGGCTTACCGCCGTGTGTGCAATGAGGCTTGCCGTCCAGTTGGTAGGTGACCCCGTCCAGCGTGAAGCTCGCGCCCTGGATGCGGCCTATGTAGCGACCGATAGCGGCCCCGTAGTTCTGTCGGATAGTGGTATACTCCTGTATGGTGGGAAATCCCGTCACCACGTCCTCCAGTTTGCCGTTGCGGTCAGGCACCATGAGCGACACGACCCTGCCGCCATAGTTGGTGATGCAGGCCTCCACGCCGTTTTTGTTTTTCAGCACAAACAGGTCGGTATATTGTCCGTCAATCTCTGTTTGGAAGTTTTTACGCTGCAGTCCCGATTTCGTTACGCTCTGTGCCGTCAACTGACTGCTTGTCAACATCATGCCGCACAGAATGGCAAGGTTCATAAAGATGTTTTTCATTTTTCTGATAGTTGGTGTTACTTCAATCGGCGGCTAAATTATACATTTTTATTCTCCGTTTCAAACAATATTGGCGTAAAGTTCATAACTTTGCCTTCAGAACAACGAATAAAAACGTGGGAATATGATGAAAAAGATTTTCCTCTCCATCGTGTTGGCCGTGTTGGCCACAGGTATTACATGGGCACAGACCTCCAAATCCGAAATAACCTTCGAGAACGTGAACCACGACTTCGGGACTTTCAACGAGGCTGACGGACCGGTGACGTGCGTCTTCAAGTTCAAGAACACCGGCACGGGCGTGTTGGTGATTTATCAGGCCATCGCGTCCTGTGGATGCACCTCACCCACCTTCCCCAAAGAGCCCATCAAACCGGGTGCAACAGGTGAGATAAAGGTGACCTACAACGGAGCCGGCAAACATCCGGGCAAGTTCGAGAAAGTGATTATCCTCCGCACCAACACGAAAGACGAAATCGTCCGTCTGCGCGTGAAGGGAACGATGATCGGGAAGAGCGAGTAACGGATGCCAAGCGTCATCTGTTCTTCCGCAGATAGATGCTGTGGTCGATGACGGAAGGCAGTTCGTTTTGGTAGTGCGTCACCATGATGAGCGTCTTCTCGCGTCGCTGGCAGAAGGTCTCTATCACGTCCTTCGCCAAGCGACGGTTATGCATGTCCAGTCCGTGAAGCGGCTCGTCGAGCACCAACAGTTCGGGGTCTTTCACAAAGGCACGGGCCAACAAGACCAGACGCTGCTCTCCGCTGGAGAGTTGCAAGAAGTTACGGTCGCGCAAGTCGGCGATACCGAAGATATCCATCCACCAGACGCACTTGGCCAACTCCTCTTGGGTGGAGCGGCGGTAGAGACCGATGGAATCGTGTAAACCCGATGCCACGATGTCAATGGTAGGGAGGTTCTTCAGGTAGGCACGGTGCATCTCCGGCGAGACGTAGCCGATGTGTTTCTTGATTTCCCAAATGCTCTCGCCCGTTCCGCGTTTGCGTCCAAAGAGCGAGATGTCGCAGGCGTAGGACTGCGGATTGTCGGCGCAGACAAGACTCAGCAACGTGGACTTGCCAGAACCGTTGTCTCCGGAGAGTGCCCACTTCTCGCCACACAGCACGTTCCAGTCCAGTTCCTTGAGAATGGTGCGTTCACCGTAACGGATGGAGACTTTATTGAGGTCCACGATGTGGTCGGCGTGCAACAGGTCCGGCCGGTACGGCAAATCGAGGATGCGCCGACGCTTCTCCTCACTCAGTACGTGGGCGGGCACGGCCTTTTCTTGGGCCATGTATTCCTCCTTGGTTATCTTTGTTCCACACACCATGTCGCGCACCGGCACAACGTGGGTGATGAACTGCGGGATGTCGTCCGTCTTGGAGAGAATCAGTATGATTTGCAGGTCGGACAATACGGTCAGCTGTTGGAGCAGGTTCTGGAGCAAGTCGCGTGTGGGCGCATCCAGTCCGATGAAGGGATTGTCCATGATGAGCACACGCGGATTGGCGAGCAGAGTCTTTGTCAGCTGAAACTTGCGTAGTTCACCGCTGGAGAGCAGGATAACGTGTTTCTCCAACATATCCTTGATGCCGAACAGGTCGTAGAGTTTGTCGCGCAAGGCCGTATCCTTGGCTTCGGGCAAGAGGTCTTTCACCACGGGTGTCTCCTCCGTGTCTTGCGAGTTCCAGCGCTGCTGGTAATAATAGCTGCCGTCCGCATCGCCATAAGAGTCACGGAAAGTGATGTACTTGATGTTATCGAAAGCCATCTTCGACGCGGACGGTGAGAAGTCGTACTTCACCTCGTTCATCAATAGCGGATATTTCCCCGTGATGGTATCGACGAGGATGCTCTTCCCCGCCCCGTTGGACCCGACAATGGCCAAGTGTTCACCCTTGAGGAGAACGAAGTTCACCGGTTCTTTCATTCGGTAGAGCGGGTGTCTCGTCACTCCCTCCACAATCTCTATAGTCTTTTGCATTGTATCTTCGTCTTGATTTATCGCTTGCAAAATTACGTCTTTTCCTTTTTTATTCGGTTTCTTCTCAGTAAATTTGCAGATAATGTTTGTACTAAACTCTTTAAAGCGTTAACTATTATGGCAAATTTATTAGACGAAACGACAGGTCCTGTCAATAACGAGGGACGCGACATTCATGTGATAGACCGCCAGCTGCCGGTGAAGATAGGCATTGGCTCAACGGTGTTCGAAATCGCCCTGTGGGTAACAATTCCGGCATTGGTACTGATATTCCTCGCCGTCATGGGGTCTCAGGTGGAAAACGCCCTGCTGATAGGAATTGTAGGATGCCTGGTGGGCATGCTGCCGGGTGTTGTCTTCATCTTCATGAAGATTTCGGCACGCAACTATTTCCAACAGTTGGAGCAACGCATTCAGGCGGAGGCTTCCAACATCGACAACTATTTGGAGCAACGGGTGCAAGTCCTGCAAAACGTGGTGGGCATCGTAGACCGTGCCATTGAGTTGGACAAGGACGTGATGAAGTCCGTAGCCGCCCTGCGTGGCGGAACCATTACCGCCGAGAACCGAAGCGAGGTGAACCAACAGGTGAACAGTGCGTTCGGACGGCTCTTTCCGCAAGTGGAGGCTTATCCCGAACTGAAAGCGCACAACGCCATCGCCGACGCGATGCAGCAGAACAACTACCTACAGCGTGAGATTACCGCGGCACGAACCGTCTACAACAGTCGTGTAACCCAGTGGAACACGGACATCTTTGCATGGCCTACCAAAATGATTGTGGCGGCCAGACAGGGCTACACCACTCGCATCCCGTTTACGGCATCGGCAGAGACGCGTGAAGCCGCAAGAGCCAAGTTCTTCTAAAACCCCACCTACAGAAACGAAAGAGGAAAGAGTATGCTGAAGGATATCTACGACCCGCTAACGGAATACGTCGAAGTCTTCAATGGCCGCTTCAAGGAAGTGACCGAGAAGACTTTTGACAAATTGGCCGCCGAAGCGCACGTGGACGAGGAGGCAAACCGCGCCACGTGCAAACAGATTGTCGAGACGGGCAAGGCCATCTCCTCGCTTCAGAGTTCGGTCAACGGATGGACATTCCTTTGCGCGTTTCTGTGGACACTGATTGTTGGCGGCATAGGTGTCCTGCTGTTCCTCTGGGATCAGCTCTCGGCGCAGCAGGTTATCCTGATTGTCGGGTTTGGCGCGATGATTCTATTGTTCCTCCTCTCAACAGTGCATCCGACCCTAAAGGCGAAAAAAGCGGAGCGCAAAAAGCTTGCCGACAAGAGAGCGACCTTGGAGAAAGAGGCTTGGCAACAGATGGAACCGCTAAACAGGCTCTACGACTGGGACGTGCTGACACGCATGATGACCGCTACGGTGCCGCGGCTGGAGTTCGACCCCTATTTTACAAACCAGCGCCTGGCAGACCTGCAGGAGAGTTACGGATGGGACGGGACGTTCAACGCCAAACGCTCCGTCATCTATTCACACTCGGGACTGATAAACGGAAATCCTTTCGTCATCTGCCGGACAAAGCGGATGGAGATGGGCAGCAAGACCTACTACGGCAGCAAGACCATCTACTGGACTACCATCGAACGGGACGTCAACGGGAAGTGCTACACCCGACACCACTCCGAGACACTGCGGGCAAGCGTGACGGCACCCTATCCCGAGTATCCGGAGAATACGTACGTCATCTATGGCAACACGGCAGCACCGGACCTGACCTTCTACCGCCAACAGAGCGGACTGGCCTCCAAAATCGGGTCTCTGGCCTATAAGAGGAAGCGGAAAAGTCTGCGCAACAAGGCACGCGACCTCACCAACAGGGACTTTGCCCTAATGACCAACGAGGAGTTTGAGGTAGTGTTCGACACGAGCAACCGCAACAACAACCAGCAATATGCGCTCCTCTTCACGCCCTTGGCACAAGAGAGCATGATGAGGTTGCTGAAGGATACCAAATACGGCTATGGCGACGACTTCGACTTCGACAAGGAGAAGATGATAAACACCGTCATCCCCGATCACTTGCAGGCACTTAACCTCGACCTGAACCCGACGCAATACAGAAACTACGACTTCGACAAGGCCAAGCGGGACTTCTACACCATCAACGAGCAGTACTTCCGCGCCGTCTATTTCAGTCTGGCACCCTTACTTTGTGTGCCGATGTACCAGCAAATCCGTCCGCAGAGCGACATCTACGGGCAGGACATGAAACGGCGCAGTTCGTTCTGGGAGCACGAGGCACTGGCCAACTTCTGGGGCAACGACCACTTCAAGCACCCCGATTGTGTGACGGACTGCATTCTGAAGACGGACGAACGGCGTGAAGCCAACGGAGACGCCACGATTACCGTACGCGCTCACGGCTATCGCTGCGAACAACGGCTTACCTATGTGGAGAAGTTCGGAGGCGACGGTCGTTTCCACGGTGTACCGGTCTATTGGGACGAGTATTTGCCTGTAACGGGTAAAGGTTCGCTTCACCTGAAAGAAGACAACACCGCCGATGACTACAGCACACAAGACCAACGGCTGACCCACATCAACCGGATTTTGTCCGATACCAACCTGGAGTTGTATCGTCGGCACATCGCCTCAAGGGTTTAGGAAGCACGCGAAAACGGGTGCGCACACATAGAAAAGGGTCGCCCAAGTGAGCGACCCTCCTTACCAAATGTGGAGCATAGCGGACTCGAACCGCTCACCTCGACACTGCCAGTGTCGCGCTCTAGCCAGATGAGCTAATACCCCTTACTGGTTGCAAAGGTAAGGTATCTTCCGATACAATCAAAACTTTTGGGCACTTTTCCGCCTTAAAAAATTCCAGCTACACAAGCAACCGCACGTTCAACTACAAGTGCATCCTCGCCGAAACCGCCATGTATTGGATTTTTTGCTAATTTTGCATCGTGATTATTCGCCTTGGGGGCAATCATATAAGCCGTGCGGCTTTCAATCGTCTGCACAGGCTGCGTATGGTTGTATCACAAGAAAAAAGGTAAGAAGATGAAGAAATTAGTTATTTTCGACTTGGACGGCACGCTGTTGAACACCATCGCCGATTTGGCTCACAGCACCAATCAGGCTCTCGCCTACTACGGATTCCCCACCCATGAGGTCTCCGCCTACCGCTATTTTGTGGGCAACGGCATCACGAAACTGTTTGAACGGGCTTTGCCCGAAGAGGCGCGCACGGAGGAAAACATCAAGAAAATCCGTTCACGCTTTGTACCTTACTACGACGCGCACAACACGGACTGCAGCATGCCCTATGACGGCATCCCCGAACTATTGGAGGCTCTACAGGAGAGAGGCATCCTGCTGGCCGTAGCCTCCAACAAGTATCAGGCCGCCACGGAGAAGTTGGTGAGCCACTTCTTCCCCTCCATCCGTTTCACCGCCGTCTTCGGTCAGCGCGAAGGCATCCCCACAAAGCCCGACGCACGGATTGTGGACGACATTCTGAAGGTGTGCGCCTTGCGCCGCGAAGAAACGCTCTATGTGGGTGACTCGAACGTGGACATGCAGACGGGCATCAATGCCGGTGTGGATGTGGCAGGCGTTTCATGGGGATTCCGTCCCGTGGAGGAACTGCGAGCCTACCATCCCGCCCACATCGTTGACCGGCCGGAAGAGATTCTGCGGATTGCCGCGGAATGAATTGAAAGACAATTCCCACGGCTACACAGAATCTTCCCCGGTCTGCTATCTTTAGTCCGAAGGTCTACGGCTCTCTGTTTTAGGTTAGAAGTCGCAAATCTCCTTCAGCCACTGCTCGGCAATGGCAGTCCATCCGTTTGTGGTGCCCGGATTGTTGCGCAAGGCGATGTTGTGACCGCCTTCGGGGTAGAGATGGAGCGAACATTTCTCCACCTTGTTATTCTTCAGTGCCTCGAAGAAATAGAGGCTGTTGAGGCAGGAGACGGCAGGGTCGTTCAACGCATGAACCACAAAGCACGGGGCGGTCTGCGGTGTCACCTGCTGGTCCAAGGAGAAACGCTTGCGCATGGCGGGTGAGTCGAACTTGCCAAGCAGGTTTTCACGGCTTCCCTTGTGGGCAATCTCGCCCATGGATACTACGGGCGAAACCATGATGGCAAAGTTGGGGCGGAAAGAGTAGGCATCAAGCGCATCGCCCACACGGCTCCAGTCCTCGGTGAAGGTAGCCATGCAGCCGGCCAAGTGCGCACCGGCGGAACTGCCCATCACACCGACCTTGTCGGGATTGATTCCCCAACGTCCCGCATTGGCACGGATGTAGCGCAAGGCTCGCTGCGCGTCTTGCACAGGAGCTTTGTAGCACGTATCCACATCGGGCGACTGCGGCAAACGGTGCGTCAGCACGAAAGCCGTCACGCCAAAGGTGTTGAACCATTTGGCCAACGAGAAACCGGAAACCTGATAGGCGAAACGGGCATAACCGCCACCGGGAATGATGACAACAGCCACGCCCTTGTTCTCCGCCTTCGACGGTTCGAAGAGGTAGAGACCCGGCATGCCGACTTTGTAGACACGTTCGTTGGCGATGCTGTCGACCACCGTCACACCCTTACTGTTGGGCATTTTACCCTTCTCCCAAAGAGGAAGATACTCCTGCGCCATGCCCACGAAAGAGGACGCAAGGAAGGTAAGTAAACAAACAATACTTTTTTTCATGATACCAATTGGATTATGTTCTAATTATTAATGTTGTTATGGTTGTCATTTTGTTATAGTCGTCATTTCCCGTTCATGGCAGTCCGCATCTCGTCACAACTGCCGATAGGTCTTCTTCCCTCGCAAATGGTAAGTCCACAGGATGGACTTCGGGTGAATCTCGGGAATCTTCGCATACTTGCCCGTCTTGGAAACCACGGAAGTGGAATCGAGGGGGGATTCCGATGCCTGCAAGGTTGGAATCAAGTGATTCCAAATCCGTTGACGGGCTTCATGCCTGTAGGCGGACATCCGCCAGAAGTCCAAACGGGCTTGGCAGACGGCTTTGACATTGGCAAAGTGACCCTTCAACAGGAACACGGCCGCAGCCAAGTAATCGAGGAAGAAGCGTAACAGAAGGACGAGCCACAGCCGTCCCTGCGGCATATTCTTATAGAGCATGAAGAGGTTGTTGCGGAAGTTGAGGTAGGTCTTCCGCGGATTCTCCCGTTTCAGCGTAGCCCCGCCAACATGGTAGACCGTGGATGACGGCACACAGGCAACCTTACGGCCAATGAGGTGAAGCCGCCAGCAGAAGTCAATCTCCTCCATGTGGGCAAAGAAGCGAGCGTCCAGTCCACCCGCGTTCCAATAGTCAACAGCCCGCACGAAGAGTGCCGCGCCCGTAGCCCAAAAGACGAGTTGCGCGTCATCGTACTGTCCTTCGTCCACCTCCACCGTGCCGAAGATACGTCCACGGCAATAGGGATAGCCCAAAGCATCCATGAATCCGCCTGCTGCGCCGGCGTACTCGAAGCGTTGTTTCTCCCTCCAGGACAACAATTTGGGTTGGCATGCCGCCACTTCCGGATGGGTTTCCATGTAATCGAGCAGCGGTTGTAGCCACCCGTTGCTCACCTCCACATCCGAGTTGAGCAACACGTAATAGTCCGCCTCCACCCGTGCCAACGAGCGGTTATAGCCTTCGGCAAAGCCGTAGTTCCTGTCTAACCGAATAAGCCGCACCTGTGGGAACTCCCTGCTCACCACCTCGCACGAAGCGTCCGTGGAGGCATTGTCTGCCACTACCACGGAAACGCCTTCAGCCCCGGAGCAGCGACAGACCAACGGAAGGAACCGGCGTAGCATCCGCTCACCGTTCCAGTTCAGAATCACCACCGCGACTTTATCTTGCTTCTTCGTTTCCATCCTATTCCTCTTGAGAACTCTTCAGACGCCCTTTCAAGGCGGAACCGTCCGCATTGAAATCATCCAATTCCACCATCACCAACTGATTGTCGAGCGTGTGGGGCGCATCCACCTCCACACGGATGTAGTTGTCCGTGAAGCCGTGCATCGGCAGTCCGGGCTTGGGTTTCTCCAACAACACCTGCTTGGTCTGCCCAATGTGACGGGCATAGAAAGCGTGCGTCTTCTCGTCCGAGAGTGCCAAAAGTCGTTGGCTGCGCAAGTGCTTCACCTCGGGCGAGACGACGTGTTCAATCTTGAGGGCTTGCGTACCGGGGCGTTCGGAGTAACTGAAGACGTGCAGTTGCGTCACGTCCAACCCCTCGACAAAACGGTAAGCCTCCTCGAAGAGTTCGTCGCGCTCGCCTCGTGTGCCCACTATCACGTCCACTCCGATGAAGGCATTGGGCATGACGGAGCGTATCTTTTCTATTTTGTGGGCAAAGAGTGCCGTGTCGTAGCGTCGGCGCATCAACTTCAACACCTCGTCCGACCCAGCCTGCAAGGGGATATGAAAGTGAGGCATAAAGGCTCTGGAACGGGCTACATAGTCGATGATTTCGTCCGTCAACAGGTTGGGCTCAATAGACGAGATGCGGTAACGGTGAATGCCCTCCACCCGGTCGAGCGCTTTCACCAAATCGAAGAAGGTTTCACCGGTGGTCTTACCGAAATCACCGATGTTGACACCCGTGATAACAATCTCCTTTCCACCCTCTTCGGCAGCCCGTTGAGCCTGCTCCACCATTGAAGCAACAGTTCCGTTGCGGCTCCGCCCACGGGCGAAGGGGATGGTGCAGTAAGAGCAGAAATAGTCGCATCCGTCCTGCACTTTCAGAAAGAAGCGTGTGCGGTCGCCACGCGAACAGGAGGGAACGAACGTACGGATATCCTTCAACGCTCCCGTATACTGCTCCGCCCTCTCTCTCTTCCGCAAATCGCCCAACAGTTCAACCAACTGTCCCTTCTGCTCGGCACCGATGATGAGGTCTACGCCTTCGATGTCGGCAATCTGGTCAGGTTTCAGCTGGGCGTAGCATCCAGTCACCACCACAAAGGCTCCGGGATGTTGGCGGATGAGTCTGTGGATAGCCTGTCGGCATTTATGGTCGGCCGTGTCGGTGACGGAGCAGGTGTTCACCACGCAGATGTCCGCCACCTCTCCCTTGCGGACAGTCCGCACACCGGCATCGCGCAGAATGCGCCCGATGGTGGAAGTCTCGGAAAAGTTCAACTTACAACCCAACGTGTAGTATACCGCCTTTTTATCCTGAAATATCGAAGTATCAATCATTTTCACTCAATTTACGTTCAATGTTCGCTCATTGAAGCGTACAAAGTTAAGGATAAATCGGCATTTCCCTACCATCGTCCGTTCATTTCTCTTCAAACGGGGAGACAAATTACGAACAGTTTGGATGTACACCTTATACTATAGTGGGTCTTTTTACGAGAAAAATGGAAAAAAGTTCAAAAAAAAGTGCATTCTGGAGAACAACGTATTTATAAAGTGCATACCTTTGCAGCGTTTTAATAAGCAAATAATTGTTTTATAGTTTTTAAAAAGCAAAGAAAATGAAGACATTAGTATTCGGACTTGTAGCATTTGCAGCCGTTTCTTTCGCTTCTTGCGGAAACAAAGCTGCCAACAACACAGAAGTTGCCGCTGACTCTACAGTAGTTGAGGAAGTTGAGGCAGTAGCTGACACTGTAGTAGCTGATTCTGTAGTTGCTGACACAGCCGTAGTTGCTGAATAATTTTAGCGACCAGAGAGATTTAAGAGGATGTCGTGCCAAGCACGACATCCTCTTTTTTTGTACGCTCCGCTTGAATATTGGGTCAGCCCGAAATTTTGGGCCAAGTACTTACATGCGTCAACGTAAGTACTTTCACCGGGCAACGTAAGTACTTTCATCAGCCAACGTAAGTACTTACGTGAGCCATCGTAAGTACTTACGTTTGTCGGGCGTTCCGCATGGTGGGGTCACGAAAACATGCCGCCGGGTCATTGCGTTAGCAATCACCCGGCGGCGGTCTTTATGGATACAGCGGACAGAAGCCGCTGAGTAAGGTAAACCTTAGGCAGTCATTTGCTTCAGTTTCTTCAGGAGAGCGAACATCACGACGGCACTAATCAAGCAGAGGGCGATGAGGATGCCCCAGTTGTACATCAACGGAATCTTGTTCCAAAGCATCGACGGGATGGAGCTCAAGTAGTTACCGATTGCCGTAGCGACAAACCATCCACCCATCATCAAACCTTTGTATTTGGGAGGAGCTACCTTGGAGACGAACGAGATGCCCATCGGTGAGAGCAACAGTTCCGCCAAAGTCAGCGTGAAGTAGGTCGAAATCAACCAGTTCGGAGAGAGAATGCTTTGTGTACCTTCACCCAAGTTCATCGGAGAGATAAGTCCCGTGGAAGCCAACGTGATGACAGCAAAGCCAAGGGCGGCAACCAACATACCCCAGGCGATACGAGCCGGAGCACTCACCTCTTTGCCTTTGTTGGCCAACGCACCGAAGAACAGCATGCTGAACGGCGTGAGGGCAACCACAAAGAACGGATTGAACTGCTGGAAGTCAGAAGGCTGAGCCATAGTCGGATTCTCCATCACCATGAAGCAAGCAACGGCACAAACCCATGCGACCAACGTCACGATGCCACAGATTATCTTGTTCTTCCGGGTCTTGGACTGGAAAACCCCAAAGCCCGTGTAGACAGAGAGGGCGATGAGTGCCAGACTCCAAATGTTGAACCAGATGCGCATGCCGCCTTCCACGGTGAGGTTGGTGTATTTCTTCGCAAAGAAGGTCAGTGCCGAACCGTTCTGGTGGAACGCCATCCAGAAGAAGATTACCACGGCGAAGACGAGCAACAGGGCGACGATGCGGTCTTTCTCCTGCTTGGGAGTAAGCGTCTCCACATGCGAATCAGCTTGCTGCGATGCCTGTTTGGCGGTAACGTCCGCATGCTTGAACCAACTGCGGCTGGCGAAATAGATGACCATGGAAACGATCAACGAAACGCAAGCCACACCGAAGCTCAGTCCGTAAGCGCCGTAGAGAGCCTTGAGATAAGCGGGATCCGTGTTGGCGGCATCGTAAACGAAACCATAATGACCCAGATAAACGTTGGTAATCCACTTCGCCATGGAAGGCGCGAACATGGCACCAATGTTGATGGCCATATAGAAGAGGCTGAAAGCGGAGTCGCGACGGGCGGAGTACTTGGGGTCATCGTAGAGGTTGCCCACCAACACTTGCAAGTTACCTTTGAAAAGACCTGTTCCCAAAGAGACGCAAGCCAGAGCCGCGAACATGGCGACCTGTCCGGTCATATCAGCCGAAGTAGGAATGGCAAGTCCCAAATATCCGAGGAACATGGTGACGAGACCGATAGTCACACACTTACCGTAACCGATACGGTCGGCTACCATACCTCCGAGAAGCGGAGCGAAATAGACCACGGCAAGGAAGATGGCGTAAACTTGTCCGGCTTGTGATTCGGCCCATCCGAACTTGGCCTGCATGAAAAGGGTAAAGATGGCGAGCATGGTGTAATAACCAAATCGTTCGCCTGTATTGGCTAACGCCAATGCATATAAGCCTTTCGGCTGTCCTTCAAACATAACTTAAGATTTAGTGTTAATAATTTTTGTCCGCAAATATAACACTATTCGCATGCAGTGCAAAATAAGTCCATATCTTTTTTAGACCGCCCGCACGGCTCTTTCATTTAAATAACCAACAATGTGGCCTTCGGTCAGTCACACAGGCGGCACACTTCGGCACTCGCCTCCCGGGCCAAATCTTGCGGCGCAATCTTTATCTGCAACCCACGCATACCGGCGCTCACGTAGATGTAAGGGAAGTCCAGGCACGACTCGTGCAGGTAGGTGGGGAAATGTTTCTTCATGCCGATGGGCGAGCATCCGCCACGGATGTAACCGGTGGTGGGCAGCAGTTCCTTCAAGGGCAGGAGTTCGCATTTCTTGTTGCCGGACACCTTGGCTGCCAGCTTCAGGTCTATCTCTTTCTCGCCCGGAATGACGCAGACAAAGTATCCGCTTTTGTCGCCGTGGAGCACGATGGTCTTGAACACTTGTTCGATGTTCTCACCCAGACTTTGCGCCACGTGTCCGGCACTGAGGTCGTTCTCGTCCACAGCGTATGGAATCAGTTCGTACGCCACGCCGACCTTGTCGAGCAAGCGCGCTACATTGGTCTTCTTAACGTTCTCTTTCATACTCTTCTCTCCAGTTTTTATAAGGGTTCTTGCTCAGTTGCGCATTGTAGAAACGTCGGTCGCCCGTCACCTCCTTGCCGAGCCAGGCTGGTCGGTCAAACGGGGCGGATTCGTCCGGCAGCTCTATCTCCGCCATGGTGAGCCCTTCATTGTCGCCATAAAACTCGTCAACCTCGTAGGTATATCCACCCACCGGAATAAGGTAGCGGGTCTTGTCTATCACCCCCGGTTCACAGAGTTGGAGCAGTTCACGGGCTTCGTCGGCAGGGATTTCCTTCTCCCACTCATAGCGCGACGTACCACTGTCGTTGCCTTTGCCCTTGACCGTCATCCATCCCCGTCCGTCTTTCAGGCGGACGCGTACGGTCCGCTCGGGAGCGGAGTTCAGGTAGCCCTGCGTGATACGCAGCTTGCCTGTGGCCTCCTGTTTGTAAAGTCCCTTCACCAGGAACTTCCGTTCTATTTCTATCGCCATACTTTTATATTGTATACCAGCCGCAGTCATACTAAGTCATGCGGCTTTCCGTTCATCCATAAATAGCCCGTTCATCCGAGAGTAATCAAAGGACGAGTCAGCGCTGGTTCAGTTCCTCTTTGATAAATCGGGGCGTGTAGCCCTTGCCGCTCTGCGCCACCTCTTCGGGAGTGCCGCAAGCCAACAGCGTTCCCCCACCCTTTCCGCCTTCGGGTCCCATGTCAATGAGGTAGTCCGCCGTCTTTATCACATCCAGGTTATGTTCGATGACAATAACCGTGTTGCCTTTGTCCACCAAGCGATTGAGCACGTTCAGCAGGACACGGATGTCCTCGAAGTGAAGTCCCGTGGTCGGTTCGTCCAGGATGTAGACCGTACTTCCCGTGTCGCGCTTGGAGAGCTCGGTAGCCAACTTCACGCGCTGGCTCTCACCGCCCGACAGGGTTGTGGACGACTGTCCCAGCTTGATGTAGCCCAGTCCGACATCCTGCAGCACCTTTATCTTGTTTACTATCTGCGGCACGTTCTCAAAGAATTCCACGGCTTGGCTGATGGTCATGTCCAGCACGTCCGCAATGGATTTGCCCTTAAAACGGACTTCCAGTGTCTCGCGGTTATAGCGTTTGCCGTGACAAACCTCGCAGGGCACCATCACGTCAGGCAGAAAGTTCATCTCGATGGTCTTGTAGCCGTTGCCCCCACAGGCTTCACAACGACCGCCTGCAATGTTGAACGAGAATCGTCCGGGCTTGTATCCACGGATTTTCGCCTCGGGGAGTTCCACGAAGAGGTTGCGTATGTCGGTGAAAACTCCCGTGTAGGTAGCGGGGTTGGAGCGGGGTGTTCGTCCCAAGGGGGACTGGTCCACATCCACCACTTTGTCCACGAACTCCAGTCCTTCGATGGTGTCGTAAGGCATGGGGTCTTGCAGCGAACGGTAAAAGCGTTGCGAGAGGATGGGCTGCAACGTGTCGTTGATGAGCGTAGACTTACCGCTGCCGGATACTCCCGTCACGCAGACGAGCGTTCCCAAGGGGAAGTCCACGTCCACCCCCTTCAGGTTGTTGCCCCGGGCACCTTTCAGCCGCAACCATTTGCCGTTGCCCTTACGGCGTTCGGCAGGGATTTCTATCTTTATCTCCCCATTGAGATATTGCGAGGTAAGCGTACGTTGGCGCAGCATCTCATCCGGCGTTCCGGCAAAGACCACCTCACCTCCCAAGCGTCCGGCCTTGGGTCCCATGTCCACCACGTAGTCGGCATTGAGCATCATGTCCTTGTCATGCTCCACCACCATCACCGTGTTACCCAAGTCACGCAACTGTTTCAGGGAGTTGATAAGCCGAAGGTTGTCCCTTTGGTGGAGTCCGATGCTGGGCTCGTCCAATATATAAAGTACATTCACCAGCTGCGACCCTATCTGCGTGGCAAGGCGGATGCGCTGGCTCTCGCCGCCCGACAGGGAGACGGAGGAGCGGTTGAGCGACAGGTAGTCCAGTCCCACGTCGAGGAGGAACTTCAGTCTGCCCCGAATCTCTTTCAGCACTTCGGCGGCAATCTGCCGTTGTTTTTCGTTCAGGTGCTCCTCCACGGTCATCATCCAGTCATAGAGTTCGCTGATGTCCATGGTGGATAGTTGATGGATGTTCTTGTCGTAGATGCGGTAGCTCAGCGCCTCCTTGTTGAGCCGTGCGCCTTGGCACTCGGGGCAAGTGGCTGTCCGGGAGAACTGTTCAGCCCATTTCTGTTGGGTAGCGGACGACTCTCCCTCCTGCAGCATTTGGATGTACTTCACCAATCCCTCGTAGGTGGTGAAGTAATCAGACCCTGAGTGAATCAACGCGCTCTTTATCTTTATCCGGTCGTTGGATCCATAGAGAATGTCGTTGACGGCTTCCTCCGGAAACTCCGTCAGAGGGGTCTTCAGCGTCAACTCATACTTTTCCAGCATGGCTTCAATCTGCCAGAATATCATGGTGTTCTTGTATTTCCCCAGCGGAGCTATCGCCCCCTCGTAGATGGAGCGTGACCGGTCGGGAATCACTTTGTCGATATCTATCAGGCTGACAGCTCCCAGTCCCTTGCACTTGGGACAGGCTCCCTGCGGAGAGTTGAACGAGAAGTTGTGCGGGGCGGGTTCTTTATAGGAGATGCCCGTCACGGGACACATCAGGTGTTTGCTGTAGTGGCGCGCTTCCATTGTCTGCGCGTCCAGCACCATCAGTTGGCCTTCACCTTGCGCCATTGCCTTCTCCACGCTCTGCTTCAGACGGGTGATATCCTTGCCGTTGGCCACCAACTTGTCCACCACCAATTCGATGTCGTGGTTGCGGTAGCGGTCCAGTTTCATGCCGTGGGTAATCTCGCGCAGTTCACCATCCACCCGCACGTTGAGGTAGCCTTTCTTACGCACCTGTTCGAAGAGTTCGCGATAGTGGCCCTTACGGTTGTGCACCAACGGAGCAAGCAGGTAGACACGCTTGTCGGCGTATGCCTCGAGTATCAGGTTAAGAATCTGCTCCTCGGTGTATTTCACCATCTTCTCACCGGAGAGGTAGGAATAGGCTTCACCGGCACGGGCGAAGAGCAGACGCATGTAGTCGTAGATTTCGGTAGTCGTGCCTACGGTGGAACGCGGATTCTTGTTGGTAGTCTTCTGTTCGATGGAGATGACGGGACTGAGTCCTGTTATCTTGTCCACATCGGGTCGTTCCATGCCGCCCAGAAAGTTACGGGCATAGGCCGAAAAGGTTTCTATGTAGCGTCGCTGTCCCTCGGCAAACAACGTGTCGAAAGCCAACGAGGACTTGCCGCTGCCGCTAAGTCCGGTAATCACCGTCAAGCTGTCACGCGGTATTTCCACGTCGATATTCTTCAGGTTGTGCACGCGTGCGCCATACACGTTTATCTTGTTTGTCTCTTCTGCCATCTTCGGAGATTTTCTGAATTAACACGCAAAAATAGTGCATCCACCCGAAATAATTGGGCTTGGAGCCAAATAATCTTTACGGAATTTACTACTTTTGCATTCAAATGTAAAACAGAACAGACTCTTATGAAATCCATACGCACCATTCTTCTGACGGGCCTTTTCCTCTCTTCTTTCCACATGGGTCAGGCGCAGCAGACAAACTACTTCCTGCACACCATCGACAAGGGACAGAGCCTCTACTCCATCGCTACGATGTACGGTGTCACTACCGATGAGATTGTCAGCTTGAACCCCGGAAGCGAGAAGGTCATCAAAGCGGGTGCCGTACTGAAGATTCCTCAGACGAGAAACAGCGCCACCACCAAATTCCATACCATTCAGGCGGGCGAAACGCTTTACCGGTTGTCCCAGCGGTATCAGTTGTCAGCGCAAACCATCTGCGCAGCCAACCCGGGTCTCTCCGCCAATAACTTCAAGGCCGGACAGGTGATTGTGATTCCGCAGGCGGACAGTGCCGCCGCAACCGCACAGCCGACCGGCTTTGTCCAAACGAAGACGGAAGTGGCGCAGCAGGCACAAAACGCTACGCAGCCGGACTATCAGGACATCCACAAGGTGGCGAAGAAAGAGACCATTTACAGCATCTGCAAAGATTATGGCATCACCGAAGAGGAGCTGATAGCGGAGAATCCGGAACTCAAGACGGAGAAACTGAAAAAGGGCAGATACCTGCGCATACCCTACCCCGGAAAGGTAAAGGAGGCGAAGAGGCGACAAGCCGCCGAGGAGCGGAACAGCAAACTGTCCAACGCGGAATACTTCGACGAGGTAAAGGCCAAGCGTACCGACCGGCTGAGCAACGTCAATGTGGCTGTCATCCTGCCGTTCATGCTCGATGCACCGAACAATAGCGAGCAGAAACGGATGGTGGAGTACTACGAGGGTTTCCTGATGGCAGTGGACAGTCTGAAGCGGGAGGGATATTCGTTCAATGTCTACACCTACGATTCCAAAGGAGCGGGCACGTCCATCCAACCGATACTCAACAAGTCGGAGATGAAGAAGATGCACCTGATTATCGGTCCCGTACACGCCAACCAAGTGACGGAAGCGAGCAACTTTGCCAAGAAACATGACATCCGGTTGGTCATCCCATTCAGCTCGAAGACCAACGAGGTCTACAACGTGCCGTCGATTTACCAAATCAATACGCCCCAGTCCTATCTCTACTCCGAAGTGTATGAGCACTTCCTAAGGATTTTCCGACAGGACAGTCCACGGATATTCTTCGTGGATACCGACGACGGGAACAACGAAAAGGCTGATTTCATCAAAGGGTTGAAAGGGGAACTGGACCAAGCCGGACTCTCCTATCAGACCGTGAAGGCGACTCCCAACGCGGAACTGAGCCTGAAGGAAATCGTGGCGACAGACCGCGCCAACCTCTTCATCCCCACATCGGGCACGAGCCTGGCACTGAACCGCCTGTTTCCCTACCTGAAGCAGTTGCGGTTGGAACTGCCTGAATGTTCCATACAGCTATTCGGCTACCCGGAGTGGCAGACCTACACGGGCGACTACATCAATGAGTTCTATGCGTTCGATACCTATTTCTACGGTTCGTTCTATGCCAACAACCTCTCGACAGCGATGGCCGACTTCCAACGTTCGTTCCACAACTGGTACGGCAAAACGATGATGAACACCTATCCTAAATATGCCATCCTCGGTTTCGACACGGGTTACTATTTCCTCAAAGGGCTCTCGCTCTACGGCAACGGTCTGGAGGAGAATCTGAGCCGACTGAACATACCGACTATACAGACGAGCTTCAAATTCGAGCGGGTAAACAACTGGGGAGGTTTCATCAACCGCAAGGTATTCTTCATCCACTTCTCGCACGAGCACGAGTTGCTGAAATTAGACTTTGATAAATAAACGTTATGAATAGACTTTTCAATCAAATACCGGCGTTGTCCACGGGACACCGCCGCACTGAAACCGGCAATCCGACCCACAAGCGTACAAACCGTCAACGGGTTCTCCGTCTGGTTCTGCCTTTGGTTGGCTTGGCATTGGCTGTTCCATCGGCTCACGCACAGGTGGGTGAGTCACGCAGTACACTATCCATCGGTGTCAACGGAGGTGTCAACATGAACTCCATCAACTTCACCCCTACCATCGACCAGAATTCGCTGAGCGGTATTTGTGGGGGCATCACGCTGCGCTACACCTGCGAGAAGTATTTCGCCACAATCTGCGCCGTACAGATGGAACTGAACTACAGTCAGCAGGGATGGCAGGAGAACATCGACGACGGGAGCGGCAACACCTACCAACGAACCATCGACTACGTGCAGTTGCCTATCTTTGCGCATCTGGGTTGGGGAAAGGAAGACCGGGGACTACAGTTCTTCGTAAATGCCGGCCCACAGTTTGGCTTCTACCTGTCCGACAAGGAGACGTACGGTGGCGACCCATGGGACACGAGCAACCGACCGAACAGTGTGACCCAACAGTACGGCAAGGATATCGAAAAGACTTTTGATTACGGCATCGCGGGAGGTGCCGGCATCGACTTGGCCACCAAGATAGGGCACTTCACGTTGGAAGGCCGCTACTACTACGGATTCGGCAACATCTTCGGAGACACGAAGAAAGACCCGTTCGGCAATTCCAACCACACGGTCATCAGCGTCCGCTTGGGCTATCTGCTGGATATCTTCAAGGGGAAGTGAGGCGAAGAACGTCAAAAGGCGTTCTTGTCTCCGAAGATTCCGTTGCGCACGGTCAGGTAGATGATGCGCAAATCGAGCCAAATGCTCCAATGTTCCAAGTACCAGATGTCCTTACGCACCCGGGTTTCCATCTGCGACAGTTCCTTGGTTTCACCACGGCTACCCGTTACCTGTGCCCATCCGGTGATTCCGGGTTTGATAAGGTGACGAACCATGTATTTGTTTATCAGCTTGGAGTATTCCTCGGTATGTTTCAGCATGTGCGGACGAGGACCTACGACAGACATCTCACCCCTCAGCACATTGATGAATTGAGGAAGTTCGTCAATGCTGCTCCGGCGAAGGAAGTCTCCGAACTTGGTCTTGCGCGGGTCGTGCTCCGTCGCCTGCAGCGTGTCACTCTGCGCGTTCACCTTCATACTGCGGAACTTCAGGCAACAGAACTCCTCACCGTTCAACCCGTTTCGTTTCTGTTTGAAGAAGACCGGACCGGGTGAGGTCAACTTGGTGATTGTCCCTACTATAATGTAGACGAAGGGGAACAGCGTACACAAGAAGGTCAACGAGAAGCAGATGTCGAACGTACGCTTCAAGGCTCGGTTGAGCGGCTTACGCAGAGGTTCTTCACGGATGTAGAACACGGGGATGTCACCCTCAAGTTCCATCTGCATGTAGCGGTTCATGTAGTCGCGCAGGTTGGGCACACTGTAGAACCGTATCAGGTGGTTCTCACAATAGTTGATGAGTTCCTTGATTTCCGCCGCCTTGTCCGACTGCAGGAAGCAATAGACGCGTCCTGTGGGGTGGAATCCTGATTTCTCTATGTAATCGTACACCTGGTCAATCGTTCCAAGGTAAGGAATGGCAGGTGAACGCAGATTGTCGTAATCGTTGAAATAACCCTTCACGCGCAGACCCGTTGAAGGGTCTTCCATCATCCCATGATACAGTTCCAGCATCGTGGGCGTAAACCCGACGTACAGAACGTCACGCACGTTGCGTCCTTTTGTACGTGCCTGTTTGATAGCCCAGCGAAGTATCAGCCGCAATGAGGTGATGCAGACCAACATCAGGGCGTAGAATTTGAAGCGTGGCCAAAAGCCGTATTCGATGGGGCAGATAAAATTCAGCGTCAAGATAGAAAGAACAGCGAAGAGAATCAGCATCACCACCACACGCTCCACAATATTTTCCGGACGCACGTTACGCATCTGGATGATGGGCGGCACCAGGATGCCCGCACAAAAGACATATAGGACATTGTAGGTGAAGAACATAATCTTCGAGTGTTCGAAAAAGTACTCCTGAACGTTCTGCGCGGATGTCAAGATGACAGCCAACACAATCAGGTTCATGATTACCATGTCGATAGCTACCACACCCCACTTGATTAAACTATATGTCTGCGTTTCCCTCTGCATAATTCTGTCATTAAAGTTCAATAAGCCCGTAGGTAATGGGATAAACTACCCCTTCTTCGGTTTTTTATTCTTGTCCTCCTCATCGTCATCGTGGCTGTTGTTGGTCTCGCCGTATCCGTAGCCGTAGCCGTAACCATAGCCATAACCGTAGCCATACTTCTTACCGTAACCATAGCCGTACTTCTTGCCATAGCCGTAGCCGTATTGGTTCTTACGGAGAGTCATATCGATGCTGTTGATGATGGTACAAACATTGTCTATCTTCAGTTCGTCTTTCAGTCGGTTGATGTAAGCGAAACCTACCTTCGGGGTGTAGTCCGCACGGCAAATGTAGACAACCGCGTCAGCCGTACGCGCTATCAGAGCCGAATCGGATACCATACCCACAGGAGCCGTATCGTAGATGACATAGTCGTAACGCTTCTTCAACTCTTCCGCCAAGGTTTCCAAGGCAGGACGGGCAGCCAACTCGGTTGGGTTCGGTGCGACGGGTCCGCCGGGGAGTACGTCCAGATTGGCTGACACACCGGACGGCTGAATCAAATCGTCCAAGTCAACCGCATTCGGATTGCTCAGATAGTTGGTCACACCAGCCATACGTTTACTGAGAGTGAACACTTTGTTCAATCCCGGTTTACGGATATCCATACCGACAATGATTACCTTCTTGCCCATGAAAGCCAAGCTGACAGCCATGTTGCCGGCGACGAACGACTTTCCTTCACCCGGCATGGTGGAGCTGAACATGATAATCTTGTCTTCGGGTTTCAAGGTGAAGAGCAGGTTGGTACGTATGCCACGGAACACCTCCTCCATCAATTCATTGCGGTTCTCTTTCAGCACGATGTTCTTGCCACCATCCTTTTTCGCCAGAGGAATCTCTCCCAGTATCGTCGCTTTGGTAATCTTCTCCACATCCTCACGGTTCTCAATCTTGTACTTGAGCAAATCGATGATGTAGATGATGCCGACAGGGATAGCGATTCCCAATACCAACGCTACCAGAAAGACGATGCTTCGCTTGGGCGAAACGGGATAACGTCCGGCCAACGCCTCTTCGATGATGCGACCGTTGTTGGCGGTAGAGGCCAAGGTGATGGCGTTCTCTTCACGCTTCTGCAACAACATGGTATAGAGCGTAGCCTTGATTTCCTGCTGACGGGCTATGCCGACAAACTCTTTCTCCTGGTCGGGAGCTTCGCTGATGCGGCTCTCAAATTTGGATGCCTGACGGTCCAGGTCTTTCTTCGTAATCAGCAAGCCCTCGTACACGCTCCTTACGGTGGTCTTCACGCTGGTGCGCGCAGCCTCCAGACTGGAGCTGAGTCTCTTCACTGCCGGGTTGGCCTCCGAAGAGGTCAGCAACAGACGTTTCTTCTCGGACAGCATGGTGTTGTACTGTTCCATCACCGTGCTCAGCTTCTGGTCTTCCAGTCCCACGTTGACAGGAATCACCTCGTCGGCGTTTTTCGGGTCGTTGATATAGTCCAGCAGATAACGCACAAGGCTAATCTGCGTCTCGTTCTTCACACGTTGCTGGTTGTAGTTGGAGTTCTCTTCCAAGGAGAGTTTGGCGTTGCTCTCCAGATCCGTCAATCCCGAACGGCGTTTGAAGTCGGCCAGTTCGTTCTCGGTGTGTCCCAACTCGCTGTTGATGATATTCAGACGCTCCTCGATGAACTCCGCCGTACGCGAAGCCACCAAGTTCTTCTCGTCATTGGCGTTTTTGTTATACAAGGCCACTAACGTGTTGACAAAGTCAACGCCTCGTCCCACGTTGGAGTCCTCCAACGTAATCTGTGCGATAGTCGTTGTTTTGGAAGTCGGCTCCACGGTCAACTTGTTCGCGTAGGCTATCGCCACGTCTACCGGGTTGGATACATAGCCACGCAGTTGGCAATCCTCCTTCACGTCAACAGAATCGTTTTTCATCAACGTGATGGCACCAAACGGAGTGGTAATCACGGCCGGGAATGACTTGATGACCTCTGTCTGACTGTTCTTTTCTTTTTCGATGTAGTAGGTAAGCTCCACGTTCGTTTCGCCCTGAATCTTGTAATCGATATCCATGCGGATACCCGACTTCAGCATGGACGCTTCCTGCGGAGTCATGTAGATGGTAAGCGGACTGTTTTTGTAGAGCGGCTTGTTGTAGCCAAAGATATTTTTTTTGCTCACCGAAGTGTAAAGGTTCAGTGAAGTGACGACCTCTTTCAACAGGGAACGAGAGTGCAACACCTCCACTTCGTTGTCGAAATTGGATGTCACGGAGAACATGCCAAGGTCTTGGATAGCGGATAGCGGATTGGCTCCGGAATTGCGTCCTCGCTTGTCTTGTTCCTGGATGAGCACCGCAGCCGACACATTGTAAACCGGAGTGCTGAACCGCAAGTAGATCCACGCGACAACAATCATGCACACCACGGAGACGACGAACCACTGCCAATATACGAGGTATTTCAGTATCAGCGCTTTTATGTCGAGCCCTTCTTCCTGTTCTTCTTGATAGGTATTGTTGATATTCTGTTCCATAATCTTCAAGTTGGGAGTTTCTTGTTATGAATAGGTTAACGCAAGACGTTCACCAATAAGCTGGCGATGGATACCAAGATGGATGTTGCGGAGAACCACAGGGTGGTGCTGCTGCCGATGTCGGAGTTCTTTGCCTTGGTCTTGTTCGGTGTCACATAGAGGATATCGTTCTGTTGCAGGTAGTAATAGGGCGACAACACGATGTCGGACTTGGTAAGATCGAGCGTATAAATCTGTTGTTTGCCACTGGCGTCTTCACGAATGAGCTTCACGTCCTCACGGATACCGTACACCGTCATGTCCCCCGCCATGGCAAGGGCTTCGAGCACGTTCACCTTCTCGTTGCTGATGGTGAACGTTCCCGCATTGTTCACCTCACCAATCACGGAGATTTTATAGTTTACCATGCGAACCGTCACAATCGGTTCCTCTTTCAGGTAGGGTATCAACTTCTCTTTCAACATCTGTTCCGCTTCCCTTTTGGTCAGTCCGCCCACCTGCAGAACACCGACAACGGGGAAATCAATCTTACCCGTATTGTCCACCAAATACTGTTGCAGGGAAGCCTGTGAGTTCAGCGTATTGTTGTTGCCGGCGTTCAGGACGGTCTGCGTGACCAGGTTAAACGGTGCGGACGCTTCCGGGTCGGAGGTGTTGACCGTGATGGTAAGCAAGTCCTTCGGCATGATGCGCGCGTCATAAAGTACATTTTGCTGCGCGGCTTGGTTCACTGCGTCGATATCCTGCAAATAGGGTACGTTTTTGTACGACGTACAACCGACCAGTGCCATTGTGATGGCCAAAAAGAGAAGTTGTTTCTTGAGTTTCATATCTTAATTCTACTGTTTTTGTCTGATGAAACGATTGAATATATTGCTTTGGTTATTTCACTTTCCGAACAGGCGGTCAAAGAACCCTTTCCGCTTGGGTACGTCCGCCATCTCTTCGCGTTCCTCTTCCAACAAGGCTTCGTAGGTCAGTTTTTCATGAATCATCCTGTAGATGGTACCCCAATCGGGCAATCCGCCCAAGTTGCGGTCGTCAATGAAGATGTCCGCCTTCAGTTTGCGTGAGAAATGCCGGTTCGCATCCTCGCTCTCCTCGGGATAGTCCCGGTTGACCGCATAGAATTCCACACCGCGTTCCCTACAGAACTCCAGCGCGTCGTCCAACAGTTTTCCTTCGCGCACGCTCCAAAGAATCAATTTATGGCGTTCCTCTTGAAGCTTTTTGAGGACTTCTATAGCAAATGGCAATTCCTTTCCAATGGCAGGATATCTATGTTCTACGATAGTTCCATCAAAATCAACTGCAATAACCATAGTTTACTCCTAAAATAGTATTATAACACACTCATTCCATTCACTAAAACGTCTGTCGAGTCCATACGGATTCCGACAACCCACAAGACCCGGCTGCAAAGGTAAAGAATAAATCTGACAACAACCAATATAATGGCGGTCAAATTAGCGTAGTCTGTCGGCGGCACGCACCATCACCTCGTCCTTGCCTATCGCGCGGAGAGCCAGATAGCTGAGCACGATGGCCACGAAAGGCAGACAACAGCCAAAACGAAGCGCAAAAGAGGCGTCCTCCAAGCGTCCGTTGTAGGCGATGATGAACGCCACGAAAGTGGCGTAGTAACCTATCAGCAGGATGATGTTGAAAATCGTCATGCGAATCTGAAGCATGCGGTTCTTGAAGAGGAAGATTGTCCCCAACGCCACAATCGTCGAAAGCAGCAGGATGGCGAACATGCCCCAACAAGAGGTCTCCCGACCGACACCGGCTACGTCAACCCCCAGGTTGGTAAAGGGAGAGACACTGCCGTCCGCACCGATGAAGGCCGCCACCGGATTGCACATGCACACGACCAGCAGGACAACAACCGCCAGCAGATAAACAGACTGAATACGTTGTATCATAGTCCGTCCGCTTTATTGCATTTTTTCTTTTTCCTTCGCCGGATTGCGGTAGTATACCTTTCCTTCGATGTATTCCTGTGTAGCTATCAATGTGGGTTTCGGCAACTTCTCGTAATAGCGCGAAATCTCGATCTGTTCCCTGTTTTCGAACACCTCGTCGGTACTGTCGGAATAGGAAGCGAACTCCTGCAACTTCTTGGAGAGGTCGCTCTTTATTTCCACCGCAATCTGATTGGCGCGTTTGCCGATGATTGCTACAGTTTCGTAGATGTTGCCCGTATCCTCACACAGTTCCATTAAATCGCGCGTAACGGTTGTTGTCGGCGCATTTGTTTTTCTGTAATCCATAATTAGTTTATACCTATTATATATAATATGTTTATTCTTTCACTATTTTGGTCGAGTTCGCGAAGATTTTGTCCGCGTCCTTCAGGTATTTGCCTTCGGGAAATTCGTTCTTGTAGGCGTAATACTCGTCAATGGCTTCACGATAGCGGTCTATCCGTTTCTCTTCCACACTCTGCACGGCCATCTCGTACTTGGCGCGCAACACCAGCCACGACAAGTCTTCCCGACGGTCGGTGTAGGGGTAATCGCGCAAGGCGTTCTGTGCGGTGATGATGCACGACTGGTAATTGTTACCCATGTAGTTGCCCAAGTCGAAATAGAGCTTGGCCGAGAGGTATTCCTTCTCCACCAGCTTGTCCTGCAACTTGAACATCATCTGCTGGGCATCGTCCTTATAGGGACTCATCGGATAGTTTTCGCAAAAGAGCTGGATGTTCGAAATGGCCTGATAGGTACTGGTTTGGTCCAGCCTCGGTTCCGGCGTGTCATTATAGAGGGCCAGGCACTTGTAGTAGCAGGCCAACTCGGCGTACACGCCTTGCGGATAAGACTTGTAGTAACGCTCAAACGTGGAGGAAGCCCCTATCCAGTCTCCACTGTTGAAATAGCTCATTCCCAACATGTACAAGGACTCCTCGGCATAGGGCGTTCCCTTGAACATGGTGATTATCTCACCAAGCAAAGTGCTCGTGCGGTTGTATTTGCCGTCCACGTAATAACCTTTGGCAGCCTCGTATTTATATTGGTAGTCCGTACTCTTCAGTACTTTATTGTAGTCCCCGCACGATGACACGGTCAAAGCGACAAGGAGTAGAGCCCAAATATTCTTTTTCATCTTATATCCGAAAATAATGTGCAAATGTACGACTTAGCCGTGAATAATACAAATCATCTCTGTTTTTTAACCCGAAAAGTTCTTTAAAGAAAACTAATAGCCACCCGAAGGCGGCAAGAGGCGACAGTTTGCAAAAGATTTTCATTGCAAATCAAGAGAGAACGATGGGCGGTAAGCGGATTATGTGTACCTTTACGGCTCAATTGATGGAGCAAACGGAATCATGGATTTTGAACTTATTTCCAAATATAGCCCGACAGGCGACCAACCCGAAGCGATTGCCCAGTTGACGAAGGGAGTCGAAGAGGGACTGCCGGCACAGACGCTGTTGGGCGTCACCGGTTCGGGCAAGACGTTCACCATTGCCAACGTCATAAAGAACGTGAACAAACCGACGCTGGTGCTCAGCCACAACAAGACACTGGCCGCCCAACTCTACGGGGAATTCAAGGGTTTCTTCCCCAACAACGCCGTGGAGTACTACGTTTCGTACTACGACTACTACCAACCGGAGGCTTACCTGCCCTCCACGGACACTTACATAGAGAAAGACTTAGCCATCAACGAGGAGATAGACAAGCTCCGTCTGGCCGCTACCTCCGCCCTGCTCTCGGGACGGAAGGATGTGGTGGTGGTCTCGTCCGTTTCCTGTATCTACGGCATGGGCAACCCTGCGGATTTCTATAGCAACGTGATTGAGGTGAAACGCGGAAAGTTACTGGACCGCAACGTCTTCCTGCGCCGGTTGGTAGACAGCCTCTACACACGTAACGATCTGGATTTGGGACGGGGCTGCTTCCGCGTGAAGGGCGACACGGTGGATGTGTACTTGGCCTACTCGGACAACCTGTTGCGCGTGGTATGGTGGGACGACGAGATTGATGCCATCGAGGAGGTTGACCCGGATACGGGACAACGCGTCGCGGAGTTTGAGGACTACAAAATCTATCCGGCCAACCTGTTCATGACGACCAAAGAGAGTACCCAACGGGCCATACACGAGATAGAGGACGACCTGACCAAGCAGGTGAGCTATTTCAACGAAATGGGGAAGACCTACGAGGCGAACCGGCTCTATGAGCGAGTGACCTACGACATGGAGATGATACGGGAATTGGGACACTGCTCGGGCATAGAGAACTACTCGCGCTACTTTGACGGGCGTGCCGCAGGTACGCGGCCCTACTGTCTGCTCGATTTCTTTCCGAAGGATTTTCTGATTGTCATTGACGAGAGCCACGTGAGCGTGCCGCAGATAAGGGCTATGTATGGCGGCGACAAGGCCCGCAAGACCAACTTGGTGGAATACGGGTTCCGTCTGCCTGCCGCCATGGACAACCGTCCGCTCAAGTTCGAGGAGTTCGAGGAGATGGCCAAACAGGTTATCTACGTGAGCGCCACTCCGGCGGAGTACGAGCTGATAAAGAGCGAGGGCGTGGTGGTGGAGCAGGTAATCCGTCCTACCGGACTGCTCGACCCTGTCATCGAGGTACGCCCCAGCCTGAATCAAGTGGACGACCTGATGGAGGAGATACAGCAACGCGTCGAGAAGGACGAGCGGGTGCTTGTCACCACGCTGACCAAGCGCATGGCGGAAGAGCTGACGGACTATCTGTTGCGCAACAACATCCGTTGCAACTATATCCACAGCGACGTGGACACGCTGGAGCGCGTGAAGATTATGGACGACTTGCGGCAAGGGCTCTACGACGTGTTGGTAGGCGTAAACCTGTTGCGTGAGGGACTGGACCTTCCCGAGGTTTCGTTGGTGGCCATTCTCGATGCCGACAAGGAGGGATTCCTGCGGAGTCACCGCTCGCTTACCCAAACGGCGGGGCGTGCCGCGCGCAATGTCAACGGCAAGGTCATCATGTATGCCGACAAGATAACGGACAGCATGCGACAGACTATTGACGAGACCAACCGCCGCCGCGAGAAGCAGCTGGCCTACAACGAGGCGCATGGCATCACGCCCAAGCAAATAGAGAAGGCGCGCGGCACGGCGTTGCTCAATGCGGCACCGGCATCGTCGGCCAAGGAGGAGACGAGCCAGACAAAAGTCTACACTGGACCAACCGAGACCAGTCTGGTTGCCGACCCCGTCCTCACCTACATGAGCCGTCCGCAACTGGAAAAGAGCATCGAGCGCACCCGCAAGTTGATGCAGGAAGCCGCCAAGAAGCTGGAGTTCATACAGGCCGCCCAGTATCGGGACGAACTGCTTCGGATGGAGGACTTGCTGAAAGAGAAAAAATGAACGCTGGTGGAGCTTTAAAACGAGACTATACCTCATCGGGCACTTGAGGTACTACCGCGTGAAAAGCTACGGTCACGCTTTATCAAGCGAGCCGCAGCGTCTCCACTTTGGAGAGTTTTTCCCTCAAACGATTCATCTTCGAGCGGCGGATGCGGAGGGTCATCAGGCAATCGGTGTCGTAGGACTGGGCGACGATGGCGGGCTCCTCGTCCTTGACGATACGCATCACGTCGTTCATGAAAGGGTATTCAAACGCGAAAGAGATTTCCTCGTCCACGGTCTTTTCCACGAACTCGGCATGGGCAATGGCTTCAGCCGCTGCCGTGCGGTACGCCACAATCAGTCCGCTCGTGCCCAACTTGATGCCACCGAAGTAGCGCACCACAATGACCAGAATGTTCGTCAAGAGGTTGGAGTTGATTTGTCCCAAGATGGGTTTGCCTGCCGTGCCGGAAGGTTCGCCATTGTCATTGGCACGAAAGAGCGTGCGTTCCGCCCCTATCATATAGGCGTAGCAGACGTGACGAGCGTCATAGTATTTCTTCTGATACTCGTCCACATAGGTCTTCACCTCGTCCACCGATCCGACGGGGATGGCGAAAGCCAGGAATTTGCTTCGCTTCTCCGTGTAGACGGCTTCCGAAAGCCGCACTATCGTCTTGTATGTATCTTCTTCCATTCCCATAGATAGGGGTAAACACGCAAGTACTTACACCAGGTAACGTAAGTACTTACATCGGGCAACGTAAGTACTTTCATCAGCCAACGTAAGTAC
>CAVJRQ010000076.1:0-13197 GCA_963652075.1 Acutalibacteraceae bacterium | reverse complement strand
CCCGAGGCGATGAAATGCCTGAAGGCTCTCATCTCCGACGTACCCTACAGCAACAAGAAGATGGCTTCCATGGATATGGAGGAGCGTTATCGCCTTATCATCAGTACCGTGCTCAACGCCATCGGTTGCCGTGTGGAGGTGGAGCGCATGCTGGCTGGCGGCCGCATCGACATCGTGGCGCGCACCACCCGCTTCACCTACGTCATGGAGTTGAAGTTGCAGAAGAACGGAGGCATTGCCGCCGCTGCGGATCAGATAAAGCGCAACGGTTACGCCGAGCCCTTCAAGGCGGACAAACGCACGCCCGTCTGTCTGGCCATCGAACTGGACGACCTTGGCAAGGGCTTGCTCGACTGGCGGGAGGTGAAGGGATAGCACGTTAAACAGTCTACTGTTTCAGTGAATGAAGAGAAAAAGTGTATCGTAAATTCAGAAAAAAGTCACCTATACTAAGACGGAAGAATGAAACGACTGACTTTATTTATAGCCATACTGGCTTGTGCCGCTTTGGCGCAGGCGCAGGTACACGGAACGGTGAAGGATGACTCGGGAGAGCCGATATTCAGTGCCACCGTATCGTGGGCCAACAGTTCGGAGGGAACGACCACGGACATGGACGGCAACTATAGCATCCGCAAACCTCGCAACGCCAAGTACCTTGTTTTCGCTTACCTCGGGTTCGACAACGATACCGTCTTAGTGACGGACAGAAACCAGGAGGTGAACGTGGTGATGAGCGGAAGCATCCGAATGGATGACGTGCAGGTGACGGCGCGCCGGATGGGGACGATGAAGACCCGCAACAGCGTGCTCAACGAAGATATGATTTCGAGTGCCGAACTGGCGCGGGCCGCCTGCTGTAACCTGGGCGAGAGCTTCACGACGAACCCTTCGGTGGACGTGAGTTATGCCGATGCGGCTACGGGTGCCAAACAGATTAAACTGTTGGGACTGTCCGGTACCTACGTGCAGATGTTGACGGAGAACATCCCCAACTACAGGGGAGCCGCCGAGCCTTTCGCCTTGGGCTATGTGCCCGGCCCCTGGATGCAGAGCATCCAAGTATCCAAAGGCGCGTCGTCGGTAAAGAACGGTTACGAATCCATCACTGGACAAATCAACATCGAATTCAAGAAACCCCAGGCGGAAGAGGTCGTCAGCGCGAACCTTTTCGGGGATACGATGAACAAGCTGGAGGCCAACTTTGATGCCAACGTGCATCTGAACAAACGGCTCAGTACGGCCTTGCTCGGTCATTACGAGAACAACAACTCCTCGCACGACGAGAACGGAGACGGCTTTATGGACTCACCGAAGGTGCGCCAGTATAACCTGCAGAACCGTTGGGCATGGATGGGCGACCATTACGTGTTCCAAGCCTCGGTCAAAGCCTTGAAAGAGGAGCGGACCAGCGGACAGGTGTCTCACTCGCATTCCGGTGCTGACGTGCCCGTCTCTTCCGCTTACGGGCTCTATCGCATCGGCATTGAGACGGAACGTTACGAGGCGTTCACGAAGAACGCGTACATCTTTGATAAGGAGACAGGTACAAACGTTGCCCTTATCCTTGCGGGAAGCATGCATCGCCAAGAGGCGGAATATGGCTACAAGAGCTACGACGTAAACCAAAAGAACGCCTATGCTTCGCTGATGTTCGAGACCAATTTCGACAAACGGAACAGCTTCTCCGCAGGATTGAGCCTCAACTATGACTACTATCATCAAGACTATAACTTGCAGAATGTGGAAGGTGTCGTCAAACAGAACGGCATCGAGAAGGAGACCGTTCCCGGGGCCTATGTGCAGTACACCTACAACCTCGATGACAAATTGGTGTTGATGGGCGGCTTGCGTGCCGACCATAGCAGCTTGTTCGGCAACTTCGTAACTCCGCGCGCCCACATCC
This sequence comes from Acutalibacteraceae bacterium, assembly GCA_963652075.1. GTDB lineage: Bacteria > Bacteroidota > Bacteroidia > Bacteroidales > Bacteroidaceae > Phocaeicola_A. The sequence goes on along the minus strand of CAVJRQ010000076.1, from coordinate 11,291 downwards.
GCTTCGCTCCCAATGAGGTGGTGAATCTCCGCCTTTCGGCAGGCAAGGGCTACCGCACCAATCATGTGTTGGCGGAGAATAACTTCCTGTTGGCAAGCGCAAGGACGGTACGTGTTGACGACAACCTGAAACAGGAAGAGGCGTGGAACTTCGGCGTAAGTTCTTCGTTCTACATCCCCTTGTGGGGACAGACGCTTACCCTGAACGCGGAGTATTATTACACCGATTTCGACAACCAGTTGGTGGTGGACATGGATACAGACCCTCATGCCGTACACTTCGGCAACTTAGTGGGGCGGTCTTATTCCCACACCATGCAGGTGGATGCCACCTATCCGCTCTTCAAGGGCTTCACGCTGACGGGCGCTTACCGTTTGACGGACGTGAAATCCACTTATGGAGGTGTGCGCATGGACCGTCCGTTGACCAGCCGCTACAAAGGGTTGGTTACGGCATCGTACCAAACGCCGTTGGCTTTATGGCAGTTCGATGTCACCTTGCAGATGAATGGTGGGGGACGAATGCCCAATCCCTACGAACTGGCGGATGGAAGCCTGTCGTGGCAACGCCGCTACGGCTCGTTTGAACAGGTGAGCGCACAGATTACTCGCTGGTTTCGGCATTGGTCGGTCTATGTGGGAGGCGAGAACCTCACTTCGTTCAAGCAGAAGAATCCCATCGTTTCCGCTGCTGACCCTTGGGGCGACAAGTTCGACTCTACCATGGTGTGGGGGCCGGTACACGGCGCAATGTTCTACATCGGCCTTCGCTTCAACTGGAATAAATAAGGATATGTAATTTAACCAATAATGAATAAGCGTATGAAATCAAAAACATGGATGCTGTTCGCCGCCCTCTGCATGGCTTTGACGGTGAACGCTAAAGACATCAAGACCGTTGTGTTCAAAACTTCTCCCGAGATACAGTGCGTCAACTGTGAGAACAAGATAAAGAGCAACTTGCGATTCGAGAAGGGCGTGAAGGAGATTGTCACCAATCTGACCACCAAAGAGGTGACCGTCACCTATGATGCCGACAAAACCACGGTGGACAACTTGGTTGCCGGCTTCGCCAAGATTAACTACAAGGCTACCGTCGTTACCGGCAAGGCTTGTGAAAAAGGAACTTGCAGCAAGGAGAAATCCGGGAAGACCAGTAAGGCTGAGAAGAAAACCCAGAAGACTGACGGCCAGAGCGGAGCCACCAAGAAGTAACGGGTTGGTGAATACGTGACAACGTACAAGGAAAAGCCCCCGCAATCCATTCGGACTGCGGGGGCTAAAGTTTTATTTAGGAACGAGCCTTATTTGCTCAGAGCCAAAGCCACGTTAACGGCGCAAGCTACCGTGCAACCTACCATCGGGTTGTTGCCGATACCCAGGAAGCCCATCATCTCCACGTGAGCGGGAACTGATGAAGAACCTGCGAACTGTGCGTCAGAGTGCATGCGGCCCATTGTATCCGTCATACCATAGGAAGCGGGACCTGCGGCCATGTTGTCCGGGTGCAACGTACGTCCCGTACCGCCACCGGAAGCAACGGAGAAATAAGCCTTGCCTGCCAGGATGCGCTCCTTCTTGTAAGTACCTGCTACCGGGTGCTGGAAACGGGTCGGGTTGGTGGAGTTACCCGTGATGGAAACGTCCACGTTCTCGTGCCACATGATGGCTACGCCTTCGCGTACGTCGTCAGCGCCATAGCATTTAACCTTTGCACGGGGGCCGTCAGAGTACGGAGTCTCTTTCACGATGTTCAGCGCACCGGTGTAGTAGTCGAATTTCGTCTGAACGTATGTGAAGCCGTTGATACGTGAGATAATCATGGCGGCATCCTTGCCCAGTCCGTTCAGGATGCAGCGCAACGGGTTCTTGCGTACCTTGTTGGCCATCTCTGCGATTTTGATAGCACCCTCAGCGGCAGCGAACGACTCGTGACCTGCGAGGAAAGCGAAGCACTGTGTCTCCTCGCGGAGCAGGCGTGCGGCCAAGTTACCGTGACCCAAACCTACTTTACGATCGTCGGCAACGGAACCGGGGATGCAGAATGCCTGCAAACCGATGCCGATAGCCTCGGCAGCGTCAGCGGCGTTTTTGCAACCTTTCTTCAACGCGATGGCGGTACCTACCACGTAAGCCCACTTCGCGTTCTCGAAGCAGATCATCTGCGTGTCTTCGCAAGTCTTGTAAGGATCCAGTCCGGCAGCGTCGCAAATAGCGTTGGCCTCTTCGATATCTTTGATACCATTTTCGTTCAAGGCAGCGAGAATCTGCTTGATACGGCGATCTTGACTTTCAAATTTTACTTCTCTAATCATATTCCGGTCCTCCTTATTCTTTACGTGGGTCAATAGATTTAACAATTCCCTGCTCTGGTTTCGTGCGGCCGTATGTGCCGGTCACGCTCTTCAAAGCCTCGTCGGCGGGAACGCCTTTCTTGATGGCATCCATGAACTTGCCCATGTGAACAAACTCATATCCGCAAACCTGGTCGTCTTTGTCGAGGAACATCTTGGTGATGTAGCCTTCGGTGAGCTGCAGGTAACGCGTACCTTTCAGCTTCGTTCCGTACAGCGTACCCATCTGGCTGATAAGTCCCTTGCCAAGGTCTTCCAGACCGGCACCGACAATCAGACCGCCTTCGGAGAAAGCTGACTGTGTACGTCCGTAAACAATCTGAAGGAAGAGCTCGCGCATGGCCGTGTTGATGGCATCGCAAACCAAGTCGGTGTTCAAAGCTTCCAAGATAGTCTTACCGGGAAGAATCTCCGATGCCATAGCGGCGGAGTGAGTCATACCCGAGCAACCGATTGTCTCTACCAGACACTCCTCGATAACGCCTTCCTTCACGTTCAGCGTCAGCTTGCAGGCACCCTGCTGAGGAGCGCACCAGCCGATTCCGTGGGTTAAACCTGAGATGTCCTTGATTTCTTTTGCCTGTACCCATTTGCCTTCTTCAGGGATGGGAGCCGGTCCGTGATTGGGACCTTTGGCTACACAGCACATGTTTTCTACTTCGTGAGAATAAGTCATATTCTAATCGTTTTTGGTAATAAATTAGTTACATCATATTCGTCCGCCGGAGGGAAGTCGCACCTCCCCTCGGTTTCGTGCGCAAAAATACATGTTTTGTTTCGCCTGTGCAAACGCAAGGATATAAAAAATAGGACGATAAGTTGCGTCCACGGGCTATTATCCGTACTTTTGTCCGGTTAATGTTAATTTTGAACGCTTATGTCAAACGATACACGGATACAGATTACGGACGAGACGCTCAAACAGGCGGCGGCCGACGGTATGGACGCTTTCCTGCAAGCGATTGTGGACAAGTACTTAGAGGCGATTCAAGGTCGGTTGGATGCCGACACGATGGCGCTGCTCAACGGTAGTCAGCATACGCTGCTGGGCTACCACATCCTGCGGCGCGAACTGATGGACGGGGGCTTCGTGCAGCTGATACAGAACGGTTATGGCCCCTATATCTTCGAGAATCCTTTTGCCAAAGCAATGAAACTCTATGGCTTGCCCGAACTTTCCAAACTGATTTATAGGGCGCATGACATCTATGCGGCAAACAAGGCGGACTTGACCAAAGAGCGGTCGGATGACGATTTCATGGCCATGTACGAACAGTATGCCGGGTTCGACGACCTGGAGGAGGCTTTCATCGAAGAGGAGGAGGACTTCACCTCGCGGTTGGCGGTCTATGTGGACGAACACCTCGACGACTTCATTACGGTGATATCAACAAACGACTAAACGGACAAATGTTTAAAAAATGAAGAAAATACAAAATGCGGAGGAGGGGTATAGATAGTTTTTATACATTTGCACCGGTTTATTCATAACAACTAAAACGCATAAGAAAATGATAAAGAAATTGAAATTATCGGTGTTGGCATTGTTCGCTGTCCTGGCAACGACCCTGACTTCTTGCTTGGGTGACGGTGATAATACCCAATACATCTCTGGAGTGGGTACCGTAGTGTACTCTAATTCTATCCGTTTGGACAACGGTTTGATTGTGCAGTCAACGGATTTGACTTCGCTTACGCTGGATAGTCGTGTCTACATCTATGGTACGGTCGATGGTGATGCTTACCAGGCGGCTGTGGCCAAGCTGCAGGCTGGCGAGACGGCGACATTGACACTTCAGAGCCTCTATCAAGGTGGCATCTTCGAGACCTACGATGAGTTTTTGGCTGAGCCCGACGAGTATGAGGATAATCTCGACGGTTGTGTCTCTTCCGCTGTCTCCGGTTTGAGCTGGAACGGATATGGCTCTTTCGGCAACGGTTATCTGAATTTCAATGTGTCGGGTGACTATTACCTGAATAAGTCGAAAGAACTGGTGCCCGTGGAATTCACGCTTTTGGCGAAGACCATAGACACCGCCAACAAGAAGATTGAATTGGTGCTGGTTTATGACAACGGTGAGTCGCAGTGCGTGGGTACGGACGGCAAGGTGCTGGACGGCTACTCAAAGGTGACGGGCGGTTCCATTCCTTTGTCATGCGACCTGAGCAGTCTCTACTATACGTTTGTCGCTGCCGGTGTGGCGGATACTGACGAGATATCGTTGTCGGTGGCATACGTGACCAAAGCTGCGGGATCCGGTGAGGCCAAAGAGGTTTGCGCGGACGGCGACGCTTTGAACGGCATGTACGGAGGCAAGAACTACTTCACGCTCTCCATCCTGAAGAGACAATACAGATTGTACTAGTTGTTGTACTGATTACTGATATACTTGTTGTACTTAAACTTGCGACGATTGAATTACAAGGAACGGACAAGTAGGTTGTTGTTATTGGTTTCCTCCCCTGCGAAAGCATGGGAGGAAATTCGTCTTGAAGAGGATAACCAAAACGTGATGAACGGTTTTGTCTATCCCCTCATCGGTTTGTGCGGTCTGGCGGTATTCTTGGGCAGTCTCTCCTTTGGCTTCGAGGTGGAATCGTTGCGGATGGTACTTACCGAAGTGAGTGCCATGGTGATATCGCTGTTCTTTGGCTATTTTGTTTCAGTCTATCTGGCCAACCGCGTGACAACGGCGATGTTGGGAGGGGAGTCACGGATGCTGCAAAGCCAGTTGCTGGTAGGCTATGGCCTGTCTGCCATCATGGTGCTCAACATCGTGCTGGGCTTGTTCCCGAGCTTCTTTCTCATCTACTGGCTGCTGCAATTCTACATTATGTACATAGTATGGGAGGGTGCCGATAAACTTATGGGGGTGCCCGAACAAAAGAGGATGATTTACTCCATTGCCGTATCCGCCATACTGATTTTGGTTCCGTTCATCATCCGTAAGGTTTTTAATTTCCTGTCAACCACGATGGGGTAAACAGAGGAGGGAAGATATGAAAAGCGCTGCACAGATTAACATCAAGAACAAACGGGCTTCGTTTGACTATGAGCTCATTGATACCTACACGGCGGGCATTGTGCTCACGGGTACGGAGATAAAGTCCATTCGCCTGGGCAAGGCAAGTTTAGTGGATACTTTCTGCTTTTTCTCCAACGGCGAGTTGTGGGTGAAGAACATGCACATCGCCGAATATTTCTATGGGTCGTACAATAACCATGCGGCACGGCGCGACCGCAAGCTGTTGCTCAACAAAAAAGAGTTGGAAAAGCTACAGCGCGGAACGAAGGAGAATGGCTTTACCATTGTCCCCACACGGTTGTTTATCAACGAAAAAGGTTTGGCAAAGGTAGTCATCGCCTTGGCGAAAGGCAAGAAGCAGTATGACAAGCGGGAGTCGCTCAAGGAGAAAGACGACCGCCGCGAGATGGACCGCATGTTCAAACACTGATTCCGATTCTCCTCGCTTAGGAACCTCTTCCCGGCAACACGACAATGAGGTGGGCTAGTAAGGGAATGTTTCCTGCTTCCCTGTTAGGGGTTAATCCTCTCCAATCTTATATTGCTCGATGAATTGGCGATAGAGCGGACTGCGTCGCAGTATCCGTTCATTGCCCACCATGAACATCTGTTTCCTGGCACGGGTCAATGCCACGTTCAGCTTGCGGTCTATCAAAGTCCCGTTGTCCGTAGTGGTGACGGACAGGATATCCAACTGGTAGGGCTGGCTGATGGTGGTGGCGTAGAGGATAATGTCCCGCTGACTCCCTTGGTAACGCTCCACCGTATCGATGGTGATGGCTTCGGTGTCGGGTAGCTGCAGTTCCCTCAACGCCTTGCCGATGAGCGCAATCTGGTTGCGGAACGGCACAATGATGCCGATGCGCTTGCCTGCGTTTACGGGCAGCTTGTTGAGCGCACAGAGTTCGTAGATACCCTTCACTAATTGTGCCACGATGGCTGCCTCGTGCCGGTTTATTTTATTGGAATCCTCCATGGGCGGGGGAGGCGAGGGGAGGAATCCCACACGGGTGGTGCTCAGCAGTTTGATGTAGGGCGAATAGCTCTCCCCAAAAGGAGGAGGCGACAACGGGTGCTTCGCGTCCGGACAGACACTGAACTCCAACCCTTCCGTCTGATGTTTCACCGGTACGATGTCCAACAAGCCGTCATAGAAGCAGTGGTTGGAGAAGTCGTTTACCACGGGGTGCATGCGTCCCTGCCTGTTGAGCATCCCTAAGATTCCCTCCTGGGGATGGTCGTGTAGCCAATGGTAGATGCGTTCAAAGAGGGAGTTGCGGCAGTCCGTCAATCCGATGTTGCACAACAAAGGGTCGCCCACGGCGGAGTCGTGTGGGGATTGTTGTACCACGGCGGGCAACTGCTTGGGGTCGCCCACCAAGATGAACTTGTCGATGGCGCAGACCCCGTTCCCGTTGTGGCCGGAGAGGATGCCAATCAGTTGAGGCTCCAGTATCTGTGATGCCTCGTCGACGATAGCCACCTGAAAATGTTTCAGCAGAAACAGTTCGGGCTTCCCCGATATGGAGGCGGTGGTGCCTACAAAGATGCGTATGCCGTTCAGTGCCGTAATGATGTCGTGCCGCGACTTGTAGCGGTCGGTGAAGTTCTGTATGAGGTGCGGACGGAAACGTTGCTCGCACGACAGCTCGCTGCCGATGCGCAGATAATCGGGGCGGGAGTCGATGCTCTCCAGCATCTCGCAAATCTCGTCCACCGCACGGTTGGTGTAAGACAGCAGGAGAATCTGGCAGTCGGCTTGGGCATGGAACTCCTCCACCATGCTCTTCAACGCCACGGAAGTCTTCCCTGTTCCCGGAGGACCGACCAGCAGGTAATAGTCCTCCGCCTGTTTGGCTTGCAGCACGATGTCGTCAATCTGTGGATTCAGGTAGTGACGGCTCAGTGTGCGGGTCGTGTATCTGCGAGGCGGACGTTGCGCCAACAACAGGTCCTTGCGGGGCTGCGGAGCGGTGAGGAAGGTATAAAGTCCCCGATAGAGCACATTGTATGACCCGTCCATAAAGTCGTGCTCCACGGCATAGCGGCTCTTTTTGTCAAACACCTGACGGTTACGCTGCGCATACCGCAGTTTGATGGTCAACTCCTTGTCGTTGATGGCTTCAATGCTTCCGCGGAACACCTGACGGTTGGTGGCATTGTCCTCCTGCTTGTTCCGCTCATAGAACAGCACGATGTCGCCATTGCGGAAATTGGGAAGGAATCCTTCGTCGTAAGCGGGCACGTCCAGCACGATGCGGTCGATGCCCTCTTCACCTTCCATGCTACGGATGCCAAGTTCGGTCAAGATGTTGCCACCTTCCTGTTTGGCGGTGAGGTCCGCTGTCCACACCGAGGCGAAGCCTCTTGTAGAATCTATCTGTGCGTCACCGGTCTTGGAGAGAAACTGTTCTTTCTCGGTGAACGTGAGGAAACGGTAGAAATAAGCCTTCTCTGTAGGCGATGCTTCGTGAAACGGCCGTAACCAGTCGGTCAGTCGAGGCAACTGGTAGTCGCGCCACAGTTTGCCGGTCTCCTCCTTCTCGTTGAAATCCTTGGGCGTAAGGACGCTTATCAATGCCTCGCCCTCTCCCTGTTTCAGTCGGATTTCATTGGTCACGATGCGGTTGCGCAGGTCGATAGCCTTTTGAATCTGTCCTTTGGCGCTACGCTCGGCATAGAGCTTTGGATAGGTGGAATAGAAAAGGTAGGAGCGTACCTCTTGGCGTGCCATTCCAAGGTTGTAAAAGAGAATCTCTTTGTAGAGCGCCATCTGCAGGGAGTGGCTGCTCTTGGGGCGCAGCATGTTGTTCCAACCGTCCGCTTTCCCCGATTTCAACTCTATCAGGTTTTTCCAGTCCGTCTGTAGCAAGTCCATACGTCCCTGCAATCCAAGACTTTCGCAGATAAAAGAAGGCTCCAGCACCACCTTCTCGCGGGAGAATCCATAGGAAGGCTCGCTGAACAACACCTCAAGCGTCTGTTGGATATGGCTGAACTGCTCCTTGGCCGCCTTGAAGTATTTCAAGTCAATCTGCGGGGTGGTGCAGTAGGCCAATACGTCGTTGCGGAACGCCTTTTGGATGGAGAGGTCATACGATGCCGGTGCCTGATCCGTTTGGTTGACGCAATCGTCCAAAAACTGGTTGGCGGCATTACCCAAGAGGAGGTAGTGCGTACTCTCTTGGGGGCGGAATTTGCTGTACAGGTAATTGAGCGGTGTGTCGCCGTAGTTCTGGTAGCAAGCTGACAGTGAACTGATATCTATCAGGTAGTCAGGCTCGAAAACAATCAGTTCGGGATGCAGAAGTCCCGTTTCGTCCACACTTGCAGAGAGCAGGTTGAGTTGCGCTCCCCGGTAAATTATTTCCGACAGGGAGGAAAACTCTTCGGGACAGGCTACTTCCAGAACCCCATTCTCCGGATTCTCTTCATCGGACCCGTAGAGTCGGTTCTCCGTCCAATGGTCTACAATCATACGGATACGTTTCCGCCAGGCTTCCCGATATTCCGTCTGTGGCAGTGGTCGCCAATGCTCCGGCAATGCGTCTGTCAGGCTCGCCGGAATCGGTTCGTGCAACAGTTGGCTTATCGTCTCGCACAACGCCTTCACGTCATAGAGATAATCCTCGTGGGTGAGCGTGAACGCGTGCTGTTGCAACACTTGGCGGGCGTGGATGCGAAACACCTCGATAGCCTGGCTCTTTATCTTCCGCTTGTTGCAGAGAAAATAGAGGCGGGCGAATAGGTTGGAGAAATCCGTCGGCTCGTCTGCCGTCAGCTGTTTGCAAAGCCTGTCCAGCAGGCGGTGGAGGCGGGCGTACTTGTCCGTATAGCTCAAGTCGGAAAAATGGTATGCCGCTATTTCGTCGAATAGGTTGTTCACGGGGTCAGTCTCTTTGGTCAGTTCTTTATCTTTTCCTTGTAGTTATGGTAGCGTTGCTTCGTCTCGCGGACAAAATTGTAGGTCTCTGTGCCACGGAAATATCCGCAGGTGCAGACCGAGTCGTTGAAGTACTGTTCGTGGCTTTTCAGCAAGATGTATTTTTCCACATTCCCTTCCCACACGTTGGGGTCGCTGCCGTATTTCTTAGCCAGAGCCATGGCATCCTTCACGTGCCCCAGTCCGGCGTTGTAGGCGGCTAAGATGAACGAGGTACGTTCCTCGGAGTCCTCTATGTGCTTGAAGTTCCTGTTCATGATGCCGATGAACTTGGTGGCGGCTTTGATGCTCTCTTCCGGGTTCTGCTCTTTCCCTTCGGGCACTCCCAATGCTTTGGCGGTGTTGGGCATCAGCTGCATCAGCCCTTTTGCTCCCGCCCATGAGACGGCGGTGGTGTCGAAGTTCGATTCCGTGTAAGCCAGTGCCGCCAACAGCCTCCAGTCCCATCCAATCTCCTTGGCATAGGTCTTGAACAGCTCGTCGAAGTGGGATATTTTGCCGTCCTTCACCGAAAGGATGGTTCCGTAAGCCGGTCGTTTGCTCTGCTCGAAGTAACGCTTTGTGCTTGCCCGGTAGGCGGTAGACTTCACGTTGGCCTTGTGCCACTCGTCCGCCGCCTGTGCCAGCAGGGGCTGGTCTTTGCGTACCGCCCACGACGAACGTTGCACGAAACTCACCTGCAGGTTGATATCCAGATTGGGGTAATAGGTGCGGTTGAGCTGCGCGATATCGTTGTCGCACAGCGTGTAGTCAATCTTCTTCGTGGCTACTTGGGTGATGAGGTCTTCCGTCGTTACGCTGTCCGTAGGCATCTCGTGAATCACGATGCCGCCTCCCAACTCCCTGTTCAGGTTCTCCAACCGGTCGAGGTACTTGCCGGGTGTGGTGTACACGTCCTTTCCTACCAGCTCCGTCACGTCCTTCAACGCCTCGCTGCCTCTGCGCTGCACGATGACCTGGTGCGTGATGGTCTCTTCGCCGCAATAGCGTATGTCGTCCTTGCGCTCGTTGGTCACGGCCAGATTGTAGCCTATCAAATCCCCTTCATCGCGCAACAGCATTTCCACCAACTCGTCGGGACTGTTGGCCACTTTTACCTTCAGTGCCACACCCAACGATTCGGCAAACTGACGGCACAATTCGTAATGGTATCCCATGGTCTCGCCCCGGTATTGGAAAAAAGTGGTGGAGCTGTAGAGTGTCAGCATCACTAACTCACCCCGTTCCTGTATTTGGGGTAGGTCGTGACTTTCTTTGTCGGGATGGTTTGACGACTTTCCGCTTCGGCACCCCACTACGCCCACCGCTACCAACATTGCGAAGAGGCAGAAGTACAGGATAAACCGCTTGCAACCGATTTGGGATCGTATGTTGTGATGTTCCTGTGTCATGTTTCAGTATTTGGTTATTTGTTCTTTGCCCCTTTCTTTTTATGAGGTAGTACCTCATTGGCCATCGAGACTATACCTCGTTTTTTGGACGATTCGCACATAAGCGTTGTCTCTACTGCCGTTTCGGCTACGAGTCCCTTGGACAAAGAAAGAACTAACCCGTCAAGTTGGTTACTCAAGGAGAGCCTTGATATCCGATTCCTTCATCCCTGCAATCTTGGCGACTTTTGAGACTGATGCACCATTGTCAATCAAAGACTGAATCATCACTCGAAGCTGAGAATCCCTCTCCGTGAGTTTGGACTCTTGCTCCGTGAGCTTGGATTCTTGCTCGGCAAGCTTGGATTCTTGTTCGGTGAGTTTAGAATCCTTCTCCGCAAGCTTGGAGTCCTTCTCGGCAAGTTTGGATTCTTGCTCCGTGAGCTTGGACTCCTGCTCTGCGAGCTTGGCGTTCTTTTCCGCTATTATCTTGTCACGGTTCATGATGGCGGTGTCACGGTCCTCGATGGCGGAGAAATACTCATCCTCCACGTTCATCTCCTGGCGCAAGTCCGCGTTCACGGCAGCCGCGCTGAGCC